>DATFQC010000312.1:0-3749 GCA_035264425.1 Anaerolineales bacterium | reverse complement strand
GAAGTCCCTGGGACTTCGGAAGTCTTATTATTTATGAAGTTGTTACAAGTATTTATTTGACCAATACCAACTCTTCTGCCAGCGCCTTCACTTGTTCACGCAGTAGGGTGCTGTTGATTGCAAAGGTGGTTCCTTGCGGGGTTTCCATCAGAGCTGATGTAGATTCTCCATCCTTAGTGAGAGTACCTGCCTCATCCATAAAATGGAGCACTACTCCACTGGTGGTTGTATAGGTCTCGTCCGCCTTGGAAGTGTCTTCGATTGGCTTGCCAAGGGTCCGAATGAAGAAATAGTCGCCCGCCTGGTTTGTATATTTTGCTTCATAGGAGAATGGTTCGTCCGCGGCTTGTTTCAACAGAACGCTGACTTCCAATAAAAAACCATCTGGGATCGTCTTGAGCAGATAGGCAGAATCGGTCTTCGATGCAAGATCCTTTACAGAGATGACATCCAAGGAGATAATACCGGCTACGTTATGTTCATGATTGAGGTCATCAACAATGTTGAGTCCCTGCAGGTCGCCCAGGTCCCAGACAATACTGCTGTCCGCGGGCAGGATTTCATCGAGCAGAATGCGCTGCGAACTGATCAATACTTCGTTGCCATCTTTTTCCATGGTCACACGGTTGCCAAGGAGTTGGTATGTATCCACATCGAAATAAAACGTGACCTGTCCCATGGGATGTGTGATCTCATTCTCGACGAGCAACTTGATTTCCTGTTGCGAGCGCAGATCATAAACGGTATGTCCGTTGTCCCAGGCTTCCTGACCGACAAGTTCTACCTGTGGATCATGGCGCATCTTGTCGAACATGTTCTTTGCATCTGCCTCCAGCGCAGGATTTAATTTTTGATTCGTTACATGGGCAAACTTACTACCGGCTTCACTGGGTAGGTTTTGTGGACTGCGATAAACCGTGAGCGGCTCCTCGCTTTGCTGGTCGTTCTGCATGTCTGAAGTATATACATTCGATCCATCAAAGGCATGTACTTGCAGTACTTTGCCAGTCTCTTTATCAGTCGTCACCACTCGAAACCTGCCAATCACAGGATCGGAATAACTTTCGATCAGGGTGTCCATCCCCTGGTCTTGGGCCTTTGCTTCGATGTTGCTATAGATTTCGCTGCGAATGTGTTCAATTCCCTGAGTCACTGCTGCCTGGGCCTGGGCTTGATAGGCCCGATCCAGGATTTCCTTGGCAGAAACGGTGGTCACATTGTTCGCCATGAAAACAAATACAATCGAGAGTACCAGCACTGCCGCCAGGGCAGTGAATATGAATCTTTTATTCATGAAAAGCTCCTTGGGTTGCAATAGAGTTTTGCTCGCTGCAAGGTTGGCTCGGACGGCAGGCCACAAATCAACCTTCTCTGGCAAAATGGTTTCCTTTGCCAGGTGCTCCAACATGGATTGAATGGTAGGATTTTTGTTTCCCATAGACTTATCCTTATTTTTCATCTTGCGCCTCTTGATAATCTGTTCTCCAGAAAAGCCCGAGAATTTTTCGAAGCTGGCTGCGAGCTGTTTTCAGTCGCCATCGAATGGTGGTCAGCGGGCGATCCAACTCTTCGGTCATCTCTGCCTCGCTCATTTCGAGAAAATGACGCATGACAATGACCGCACGTTGTTCTGCTGTTAATTTTCCCAGAGCATTCCAGACCATTTGGCGGGTTTCCTGAGTTTCGACCATGGGTTCCGGCCGTGGACTTAGATCCATGAGCCAGTCAGTAACGTTGGAAGTTTCTTCATCGTGTGCATCCAGCGGGATGAAACGTTTTTGCCGTCGAACAGCCTTAATAGAAGCATTGATCACACTGCGGAGGAACCATGGTTCAAAGGGTCTGCTTTCATTGAATTGATTGATCTTTTCTGCCATGCGCAGGAAAGCCTCTTGAACGATATCCTCAGCCAGTTTTGGGTCGCGTACGATCAGAAAGGCAGCCGAAACTGCTCGAACCTGATGGCGTTTGACCAGCGCCTCCATGCCGTCCAGATCACCTTGCTTTAGGCGAGCAATTGCTAATTTTTCTTCCAAGCTTGGAATTTTCAAAGTCACAACGAGGTCCTCTACCTATACTATCCTTTTGTCGGCAAAAGTGGGAGTTTTTAAGGAACAGCAGGGAGGCTGATTATTTTTCCGGCACTAAAACCCCTGAGGCGGATGAATTCTCAGATTTTCGACTAGTGTTGGGATCTCTGCCCGGGATAGAGCGCGATCGTATGATCCCCGCTCTACGCACGGGTAATGATATACAATTTTTCTCTATATCGAAGGAGTGGAAATTATTCCCGATTATTTCCTTTTTGGGGAGTACTTCGGCAATTTCCGCAAGGAGCAGGTTTCTAAAGTATCGGTATCAAAATATTGGTGTTGTAATGCCTAGCCATTTATAGGTAAAGGAGGCATTATTATGTCTGAGGAACGGTTTGTTTCGCGTGGTTTTCTTGGGAAAAGGCGAGGGGGAGAAAAACAAGACCGCATCCCACCCGGTCAGTATCTCACGAATGATTTTCCGGTCCTCTCCGCGGGACCGACGCCGCGTACGCCCCTCGACAAGTGGACATTTGCCATCGAAGGCCTCGTCAAGGAAAGAATTTCATGGGCGTGGCAGGAATTTCTCCAACTCCCCATGCAAACCTATGTTGTGGATATTTCCTGTGTCACCAAGTGGACTCATCTCGACATGAAGTGGGAGGGCGTCAGTCTTGATACATTGCTCGAACATGCTGACCTGGATCGGAACGCCCTGTTCGTCACTGCCTTTAGTGATGGAGGCTACACCACAAACATACCTCTCACGGATGTGATCAACGGTCAATCCTTTATCGCTTTGAAATATGATGATAAACCCCTTGCGCCAGAACATGGTGGCCCTGCCCGGATGGTGGTACCGCACCTGTATTTTTGGAAGAGCGCTAAGTGGGTGCGCGGCATTCGCCTGATGGAAAAGGACAAGCCTGGCTTCTGGGAATCGGCTGGCTATCACAACCATGCCGATCCATGGAAAGAACAGAGATACTGGAATGATTAGGATGGACGATGAAACAAACACTTAGCTGGCAAATTGCGTCGGTCAAGGATATCAAACCTGAAACCGCAAATGTGAAGTCATTCACGCTGGCACTGCCTGCATGGATGCGTCACCGCGCCGGACAACATTACGACATCCGTCTCACTGCGGAGGATGGTTATCAGGCACAACGCAGTTACTCCATTGCGTCTGAGCCGGAGCGCGAAGGCGAAGTGGATATTACCGTCGAACGCATCGACGATGGCGAAGTTTCCACCTATTTGCATGATGTACTTGTCCCAGGCGACCGCCTCGAGGCACGCGGGCCCATCGGAGGCTACTTCGTCTGGGAAGCGATCATGGATGAGCCATTGTTATTGATCGCCGGCGGATCGGGTATTGTGCCGCTAATGTCCATGATCCGTCACCACGCCGCGGCCGGCGCAAAGAATCCCACGAGTCTGCTTTATAGCTCGCGCAATTTCGAAGATATTATTTATTACAACGAATTGGAAAAATTGCGTTCCTCAAATCATGGAGTGCACGTATTTCACACGTTGACTCGTTCCCAGCCGCCCGGCTGGAACGGTTATACACGGCGCATCGATCAGGATATGTTGAAGGAAGTTGCACAGCCGCTGGGTCGCTCGGTCCAGGTGTTTATTTGCGGGCCGACGCTGTTAGTAGAAGCGGCTGCCAATACGCTGGTCAAGATTGGCGTTAATTCGAATCAGATT
>DATFQC010000311.1:0-2452 GCA_035264425.1 Anaerolineales bacterium | reverse complement strand
CTTCGTCTTCGCTCGTTGTCACTCGCTCCGCTCAGCGCGAGCCCTCCTCGCAATGACGGAGTAGTGCTTTTGGGTTCTATAGTTTCTCTGCCACAAATACAAACCTAGACAGCCGCCGTTCGCTTGTCAATTTATGAACTGTCGAGAAGAATTTTTGTAATCCGTCAAATCGTTCCTCCCCTTCGATTTGGATTAAGTCCTCACGATGTTTTTGGCGAGAGTCGTGCCACCGTCCGGAAGTCCGTTCGATATTCTCTGTCACATCCTCGCAGCGGATAAGCCTAAAGCCAGCTTCCTTGATAAATTTTTTCGTTGTTTCCAGAGGGACAAAAAGGAAAAAACCAATGTTACTGCGCGCGGCTAATTCCTCATTTGACACAGGGCCTGTAATCACGACAGGATCGGTGAATAAAGCACGTTTTCCTGGTTTCAACACCCGGTGCCATTCTATTAGATACGCAAGCCGGTCACGGAAATGATTCATGGAATCGGCGCATATCACCGCGTCGAAGGTCTCATCCTCAAAGGGCAGGCGCTGATCCATATTGGCGATTTGAAATTTTGTGTCCATGATATTGGCTTCACGCGCTTGCTGGTTGGCTGTCTTAATCCCCTCCTCGTTAATGTCAAGCCCAGTAATACGACACTTATAGTTCTGGGCAAGATAAAGGGCGGGTCCACCTGAGCCACTGGCGACCTCAAGGAGGTGGTCACCTGGATAGAGGTTGAGCCAATTGTAAAAGGTATCATATTCGTCTTTCGTGATCCAGCTAGTTTGGCCAATATCTTCTCCGTATGTTTCCCGCCGAATATTCTCCAACACCTGCTTTTGAAAGTTTCCATATGTGACATTGAATAAATCAACCTGGCTGTTCATAGTCGCTCCTATTTGTAAAATATAATTGGATCGCATGAGGGCACTCTCTTTTGATGGAGTACTCTCTACATGAAAATTTTAAATCCCTTATGCTGAATCACAGTCCTCTGCCGAACAAAAGGGGCATCCGGGACACATCTGTCCCGGATGCCATTCAGTTTAGGATGAACCAACACTTCCCAGTAAAGCGACTGCTCCTGCGATGATTAGTGCAGCAGCCCAGATCAGATCAAAGTTAATCCAGTGACTGCGCAGGATTCGCAATCCAAATCGTTTGTATACGAACCAGGCTACCAACGCCATGACTGCCAGCATAGCCAGAGTGTGCAGGAGGATGCCCAGAACGATTCCCAGGTCAGCACCCATCGCCACATTCTGAGAAGCCATAGCCATGTGAGCATGATCTCCAGTCATCGCCATGGAAGACACCTGCGGCACCTCAACGCAGGGCAGAGCCATTCTCAATACCAGAGGAGCAATCATCAGTCCCGCGCCGTGCGCCGTTGACATTAGAAAGGACCACCAGGTGAGGTCGCGCATCCCGACCTGCATGCCTACCCAGCGCGGATGGCGATAGTAATTGAATATCTTGTAGATGCCAAAGCCTATCAGAATCAGCGCCGTCGTGATCTCCAACATGGGCGTCGAGATGTAATGAGCGCTGACAAACACCAGCACCGCCACGAGCGCTAACGAAGAGGCATGTCCAGCAGCAATCGGCAAGAGTGAGCGCCATATAGCTCGGTCACTTTGGTTCTGTAATCCCACGGAAAGAGCAAACAGCCAGCCCATACCGGGATTTAATCCATGATAGGCTCCAAATGCCATCATAGTGAGTATAGGTGCCAGGGCCTCATGAGGGATAGCAGTAAGAATCTGTGGAAGCATCGCCTCCCTCCAATCTCACTTGGTGCACACGCATTTCGCCGGTCTGCAAGAAGAAATCCGGATCCAGCTCGATTCCACCGTCTGGTTTGGCGTCGATACGAACCATCCAGCCTTCGAGCAGGTCGGGATAGAACTGGTCATCCCAGGAACTGTACAGGCCGTTCGTCACATAGACGCGCTTGCCATCGCGACTGATCTCGACCATCTGCGGACCACCGAGCAGCCGACCTTCTTGCTGAGGATGTCCCTTTTGGCGGGCGATGCCACCGATCTCGACCTTGCCACAGAGCTGCGGATTGAACGGGTCAGAGACGTCATACTGGAGCAATTCGCCGGTTCCCCAGCAGGAGACGTAGAGGTATTGATCGTCCAGCGATAAGCCAATATCCGTGACAAGCGGAGGCACTGCCTTGAACCCTTTCAGCAAGGGAGGAAGCTGATCTTCACTTGCCGGTTGGGCAGGGATGGTAATGGTCTTTTTGACAGCCCATTTTCCGTTTTCCTGGTACCAGGTAAAGATGTTCGCCGATAAATCTGCCAGGCTGACGACAACGGCCGCAAAGCCGTAGGTTTTGCGCGGGTCGTGAGCGGGACGCAACTCCAAAACCATCTGCTGCTCCGCGCCGAGATCGATGGTTTGCACCTTGCGCCGCTTGCGCATGTCCCAGAAGTGGAGTTGATGACCAT
>DATFQC010000310.1:0-4457 GCA_035264425.1 Anaerolineales bacterium | reverse complement strand
ATTTTGAAAGGGAGTTTGCGGTGATGAGAGACATGATTCAATAACCAGTGTTCAGCAGGCAGTTTGAAATGCCCCCGAATTATAAATCAAGCAGACTCATTTACTCCACCCGCCCTCCGGACACCTTCCCCAAATTCGAGTAAAAAATTGGGAGCTGCTGGAAATATTAGTGTCGAATTCGTGGAGGCCGGGGAGAGGCTCATTTCTCTTCTTCATCATGCGGATCAATATGTCCGGGCTTTTCCTTCCCCAACTCTAATGAACGTTGATATGCGGCCCAGACCGCGCGTGAAATGGCAGTGCGGAATCCGGCCTTTTCTAGATAATAGAGTGCCTCTGCTGAGGTCCCGCCCGGAGATGTTACTTGATTCCTCAGCGTCGCAGGATGACGTCCGGCTTGTTCGTAAAAAGATGCTGAACCTTTAATGGTCTGCAATACCAATTGTTCGGAAATGCGACGCGGGAATCCCATGTGTACACCGGCGTCAATTAATGCTTCGGTGAAGAGGAACACGTAGGAGGGACCCGAACCAGACAGCGCTGTGGCCATATCCAGATAACTTTCATCTTCGACAAAAACTTCTTCGCCCAGCGCACCTAAGATAGCACGCGCCATTTCCTGTTGTTCCTCCGTCACTTCTTTTGAAGAAGTCCAGACCGTGATCCCTTCGCCGATTTGTCCCGGCGTATTCGGCATCGAGCGAACCACAGCTTTGTGCTTCAACCCCGTGCTTATCTTTTTTATATTTGCGCCTGCGATGATCGAAAGGACAAGAGCATCACTGCGGATGGTTTTGAGTCCTTTCATCACTTCGCTGAGACGTTGTGGTTTCACCGAGAGTACCACCACGTCCGCATGGGAAGCAGCAGAAGCATTGTCCACGGATGTCTTGATTTTGTACTTCTTGTTTAAATCGGCCCCACGTTCTTCACGCGGGCCCGATGCCAGGATATTTTCAGGGCTGGCTAATTTCTTGCGTAAGAGGCCCGCGATCATGGCTTCTGCCATCACACCGGGACCAATGAATGTAATTCTTTTGCTGACCATAGTTCCTCATTGCTTAACGATTGCATATAGATAACTATCGCGCGGCACATGGCTGATATTTGGATGGACGATATATTTTTGTAAAATCCCTTCGCACTGCATCCCGACTTTCTCCAAGACACGCCGAGAAGCGATGTTTTCCACGTCTGTCGTGGCATAAACGCGATACATTGATAGTTGTTGAAATGCCCAATCAATGATCGCATCTGTCGCTTCAGGTATGTATCCTTTGCCCCAGTAAGCACGCGCAGCGACATATCCGATTCCTACTTTTGAACCTTCGATGCGTGGATCGATCATTCCAATGACATCCCTATTGTCTTTAAGACAAATCATGTATGGAAAACGCGTCTCCTGTTCCCACGCAGAAAGGCAATTTCGAATAAATTCTTGTGTTTGCTCTATCTGCTGATGCGGACGCCACGTAAGGTAACGAGTGACTTCTTTATCTTGTGTCCAGCCAGTAAAAACTGCGGATGCGTCCTCATTAAGGGAAACACGTAATAAAAGTCTTTTCTTTTCTATGCGTTCAGGCATCTTCATAATGTCATTATACATTGCGCATATAACAAATGAGCGGACATCCTGATGTCCGCTCATTGATTTCTAATCGCTGATCACTTATGTATACGCCATCTGTTCGACACGCTGTTTCTTTACCTGGCGCTTGTTTCTTCTTGCAGAAAGCAGATTATCTTGTCTCTTTTGAGCGGAACGGATAATCAATTTTAGAAACTTCTGATGGTTATAGATAGGATCATGGATCAATGAGTAATCGGCTGAACCGGGCTCTTCAGGAGAGTAGAAGATGCCACAGTTGGGATTGATCTCAAGCATATAAATTGTTCCGTCTGCAGCCATACGATAGTCACAGCGCGCATAGCCATTGCCATCCATTGCTTTGAACAAACGCGTGGTCTGGTCACGGAGAACCTTTTCGATGCGCGAGTCTTTCACAGGTGCAACGTTCATCTTTTCGTACTCAATCCATTTCATACTGTAATGCTTGAACGATTCGCCTTCCGGGAAGATAAATTCGACCGGCTTAAATGTGATCGGATCATTCGGATCGTCGGGATTTTCTGTGATGAGACACGTGAACTCACGTCCTTCGATAAACTCTTCCAGAAGTGCGCGTCCAAACTCTTGGATCTCATGTTCCACCTGCGCTTTTAGCTGATCCAAATTTTCACAGCGTGATTCGCGTCGGATGCCAACACTTGCATATCCATGCGGCGGCTTGACGAGGACAGGAAAGCGCAACCGTTTCGAAACGCGTTCCACATCTTCCACACGATCCACCATCACCCAGCCTGGTGTTGGGATGTTTGATTTCTTTGCATAGGCCTTCATTTCCTGGCGGGAAGGATCAAAGAAACTGGAGTTTGCACCCGTAAAGGCAACGCCTAATTTTTCCATAAGCTGCACGAGCCCAATTCCTGAAAGAGCGTCGTCGGGGGTGCCATCACATAGATTGAAGAATACATCCACCCCTTCGTTCAAGAGATCACGTATTTGTTTTTCAACATTCTTCGGATTTACTTGATAATGTTTCCATTTATATCCATTCATGTGTGGCGAAGGATCATAGGGAACATCATTCGCATCAGGGATGCTTGATAATACACAGAGATACATGTCGAGTCCTTTTCCTTTATTATTCAATCAAGTCATTGACTATTGATGCTACATAAACTTGATTGCGCTGTATATAGATGTCGATGATAAAATTTTTGATTATATGATTCGATGAATCTATTAATTTGAATCAATATAAATTTTTATATACAACACTATTGATTGTATCTATTAATGAATTTATGTAAAGGTTTTTTATGATAAATAAGTTTAAAATTTTGTTAGTATTTATTGCATTGCATCAATAAGAAAAACTTTATTTATACATTCAATGATGATCATTCATTAATTATTTTTTTGAATCTTTTTGATCACACTTGTTGTAAACGTTTCGAGCATTTTATTGTTATGCAAATTTTTTCTTGAATGATCTTATGTTGTTTGTGTAATCGTTGCAGAGTGAGTATATTGTTTACGAATCAATCCATATGTCTTTGAGGTTGCCTTGAATCAATCTGATGCGTTGAGATAAATAGAAGTAGAATTAATCACGAGGACACTATGACACTACATTCCGAAATCTTCGAACAACCTGAACGACTTGCTTCCCTGCTTGAGAAACAAAAACAAACAGTTCTTGAAATTGCGAAAGCAATTCAATCGCGTAATGTGCAATATGCTTTTCTGGCTGCACGCGGCACCTCAGATAACGCTGGACGATATGCAAATTATCTATGGGGCGCACATAATGGCATCCCGCTTGCGCTGGCGACACCATCCTTGTTTACTTTTTATCAATCTCCCCCGCGGTTGAATAATGCCCTGGTTGTCGGCGTATCGCAATCAGGGCAATCTCCTGATATTGTCAGTGTATTAGAAGAAGGCCGCAAACAAGGATGTCTGACGCTTGCCATCACAAATATTCCTGATTCACCATTAGCGAAGGCTGCCGATTTCATACTTGATATTCAGGCAGGTCCTGAAAAAGCAGTTGCTGCGACCAAAACCTATACGGCTGAACTCATGGCGATTGCAATGATCTCTGCTGCACTCAATAATTCGAATGAACGCTGGAATGAACTGGCTTCTGTTTCGAAATGGGCCGAGCAAACTCTGGTGCTGGATAACGAAATTGCGCAAATGACTCAGCGTTATCGATATATGACTCAATGTGTGGCGCTGGGTCGCGGATTCAATTATGCAACTGCCTTTGAGTGGGCGTTGAAATTAAAAGAGTTAACCTATCTGATTGCCGAACCTTACTCCTCTGCAGATTTTCAACATGGTCCGATTGCAATGATCGAAGGCGGATTCCCTGTTCTGGCGGTTGCGCCGAATGGCAGGGTCCAGGAGACCATGCGGGATATGTTGACACGCCTCCGCAAAGAGAAGAATGCAGAATTGGTTGTCATTTCAGATGATAAGGAGATACTGGCCCTCGCTCAATCGCCGATCCAACTCCCGCCTCAGATCCCTGAATGGCTAACTCCATTAGTGAGCATCATCCCCGCTCAATTATTTGCATGCCATCTTACCGGAGTTAAAGGATATGACCCCGAAGAGCCGCGCTCCATCACAAAAGTGACGGAAACGCACTAAACTGGTGGAGTCCAAAATCTTCAGATTTTGAAAACCCAACGACTGGAGTCGTTAACTCCTTTAGATTCTTTTCGCCATCAAAATATCAGGCTTGCCGATGCCGTTCGCATCGGGAACAACGCCAGTAACAGCATATCCCAGTTTTTGATAAAACTCGAAGGGATGATGTTTCAAATTCCGAATATCCCGTATCTTTTCCCAAAGGTTTTCGTAGAGATTTACATTGGATAAG
>DATFQC010000309.1:0-5715 GCA_035264425.1 Anaerolineales bacterium | reverse complement strand
GCGCGACTCTCTGTTGGGCCCAGATTGCCAAAAGAAATCTTAAATTCGCCCACCACATAGGTGCGTATGTAGACCAGTACCGAGAGTAGCAGGTAACTGGTCAATGCCAGGCAGGCAACGTTGAAGCTAATATAGGGCGTTAATCCCAGTCCCAAAAAGATCATGACTTGACAAACTACATCCATCGTGTGATCAATATAATAACCATAGCGCGGGCGCTCGATGTGACGGTAGCGCGCCAATGTGCCATCTAGGCTATCCCCGAGCCAGTTGATAAAAAACCCCAATGAGGCCAGCCAGAGAAAAATTGGGTTGATGTTACTTAATCCATAACTGATCAATGTTAATAGTGCACCTAGCGTTCCAACCAGAGTACAAGTGTCTGGTGTCACCCAGGCAGGCATGTTTGCCGCAAGCCATTTCAAAGTAGGTCGTTCCAAAGGACCTAACAGGATGTCGTTCACTCTTGTATGTTTCCTGATTTTTTCCATCTGCCATTCACTCCCGAATCAAAATCCCGATTTCTCACTTGGAATAATCAGTCTGGCACATTTCCCAAGTAGTGCGGCCAGACGGGCAAAGGTACATTCCATTGTTGGGGCGCCAACCGAATAAACTCCTCCGCCTGTTTTAGAACCTTTTCGGCATTGCGCAAGATTTCTTTTTCACGATCCGAATCGTATTCCATTTCAATCGGTTCTGAACTCAAAACGTGATATTTTCCATCTGGCTGATAAATGGCAGCCATAACAACGATTGGCACATGGGCTTGCAAGGCAAGAGAAATATAGTGAGTGGGGAGGGCTGCTGCATAGCCGAAGAATCTGGGATGAATTCTGGGGTCAGGTACGGGACGATCCAAACCGGTCAAGACCATGCCGCCGTGTTTGAGATGTTTGACTGCCTGCCTCAATGTGCTTAACGAGGCTGGGGTCAAATTCATTCCTGTCTTTTTGCGCATCTCGTACTCAATCAATCGTCCACCCTGTGGATCAGGAATCGTCAGAACCATTGCTTTCAGCCCCTGCCGACAGATGGATTGCAGGATGAGATCGAAACCGCTCAGATGAAGACCCACGATCACCAATCCACGCTCGGCAAATTTGAGCCGTTGCATCAATTTATGAGCGAAACCATCCAGCTTAATAAGACGTTGCGTTGCTTCTGGATTTTGGACATAGTGATACAAAAGATAGAGATCACGGATATTATTTTTCAGGGTCTCCTGAACAGCCCTATCCAGCATCTCTTTCCCCAAATTTGCCCCGCGTGCTACCCACTGGTTTGCTCTGATCGCCCGGATTATATTGGAATCCCGGCGCGTTGCGGCCCAGTTCCCTGTAAAGTTACACAGCGGATAGCCGATGCGAGGTGGGATCCATTTTCCTAAAAAGAAGGCTAAATTTACAGCAAAAGGATTATTGATAATCTGCTGAAGATCGATCTTTATCATGTCCCGTGGAAGGGATTATAGCATTACCGGTTTCCTACCTTTTTTTCTTGACACATCATACCCCTCATGTTATCCTTGCGCTTTGTAGGATACCAGTAGTTTGCTTTGGAAGTACCAGGTTGGCTCACGGATCGTCCGTGAGCCACTTTGTTTTACGCCGTTGAGGCGCTCCGATGCAACACCCAATGAGTACCCTCCATATTTTTTCTTTGCCATAAGGAGGCAAAAATGTCGGAACGTATCAACGGTACAGTCAAATGGTTCAATGGAACGAAGGGCTACGGCTTCCTCGCTCGCGAAGGCGGCGACGATGTCTTTGTACACTTCTCAGCCATTCAAGGCGATGGTTTCAAGAACCTGCAGGAAGGCCAGAAGGTCGAGTTCACTGTTGAACAGGGCCCCAAGGGTCTTCAGGCCAGCAACGTGGTTGTCGTCAACTAATTGACTGACGGATACAAAAAATCCCCGAGATGTACGTCTCGGGGATTTTTGATTCAATCGTTCCATTGGTTGACTTTGTTTTAAATCAGTATCCTGTAGGCCCCTTTATTGTTGAGGAATCCCTTCGATCTTATCTCGCAGGCCACGCATCATCTGAAGATACATTGCCAGATCCCGAACAGACTGGGCAGCTTGTACTTCATTAGTGACATGCCCCTTAATATCAAAGCCAGCATGATTCACAAAGATGGTATTTGCGGCTCTCAAAGCAACTCCATACTTTTCAAGGTATCCATGCACCCGGGCTAGATCAGCAGGGCGTTCGAAATCCGCAGGATAAAAACGGACGTGGTCATAATAGAAGCCCGCCCAACGCAGGTGGCTTGACTTTGCCGTCCAGCTTT
Source organism: Anaerolineales bacterium (assembly GCA_035264425.1). Taxonomy (GTDB): domain Bacteria; phylum Chloroflexota; class Anaerolineae; order Anaerolineales; family Villigracilaceae; genus Defluviilinea. The sequence goes on along the minus strand of DATFQC010000309.1, from coordinate 3,417 downwards.
GTTCGAAATTCATATTTTCCGTGACACCTTGGCCCCTGGCAGGGGCAGTCAAAGCGCGGGTGGGTAGTGAGGCAAATAACAAGGCGAGGATGAGGGAGACGACGAACAGTTTTGAATAGAGTAAGCCCCCAAGCTGGTCACTTGCTGTTAATGCGTACAATCTGTGTGTTTTCATGTTTACTCCTGCCGACAGGCGATGAATTTCTTAAATTTATGAGCTATGAGATAAATGTAAGACTGACCTCAAGGGTAAATTGTTCCCACCTGCCATGTTTAATGCGCGGCAATTTATCAAACATCCCCGAGAGTTTGCTCTCGGGGATGTTGTTTCTATTCAGTTGTTAGTTTTCGCTAGGCAGGCTCAACCGCTATGGTTGAACGTTGCCAGCGGTGTTATTTGTATTGCTACTGTTGTTATTGTTGCCCCCGCCTGCAATTTTGTCACGCAGACCGCGCATCATGTGCAAGTACATAGACAATTGTTGTTGGGGAGTGCCCCAGGATAAGTTATTTCCCTGTCCGTTTGATCCATTGCTGTTACTTTGCTGGCCATTTGAAGTATTGCCACCAGCGATAACAGCCCTTGCTTGGCTCAACGCAAAGGCGTATTGGTCGAGATAACGGCTTATAGCCTCAGAGTTTCTATCCTGCCCGGGTTTTGTGCGGAAGTTGTTAAACCGAGTCTGGGCAGCCTGCAACTCACGGAATTGGCCTCCCCAGATTTGGGACGGAGTCTTGCTCTGATTATTGTTTTGATTATTATTCTGGTTGTTGCTCTGATTGTTGCTTTGGCTATTACTGGCCGTCGAATTACCAGTTACGGGAATTCCAGCACCAGCGTTGTTACCACTGCTGTTACCAGCGTTGTTGCCATTGTTGCCTGAACCAGAAACACTCATGATTTTGTCCCGCAGACCGCGCATCATACTCAAGTACGTAGCCATTTGTTGTTCAGCAGATTGGTTCCGCCCATTTTGATTGCTACCTTGTCCACTTGAGTTACCGCCCTGGCCGCTTGCATTATTTCCATTCGAATTGTTCCCCTGGCCATTTGAATTGCTGCCACCATTGACAAGCAGGGCTTGTGCCTGTCTCAAGGCAAAAGCATACTGGTCCAGGTATTGCTGTAGCTTGGCCTGGTCGCTAGCGTTGTTAATCCTTCCGGGCTGCGAGCGGAAGTTGTTATACCAGCGCATGGCGGCCCCCAACTCTCGAAGTTGGCCCCCCGAGATTTTTGTAGGGGCAGCGAAGACCCCGATGGCCGAAACGGAAGCCAAAATCAAAGCAACAATGATCGAGACGGCGAAGATCCTTTTCCCTCCAATCGTTGACGCGTGGAATCCATTTGTTTTCATACGTTTACTCCTTCTTAGACTCAAACTTTTAAAATACGGGCGGGGTGAAAACAAATTTGAGATATGCCCTCTGTTTTCTAGGATAAAGGGGATCTCTAAGAGCTAAATGAGGCGCAGCTAAGGCCGAGGTAAGCCACATCTGGGGATTATTCCCTACTGGTAACCATGTAGATCAGTACTTCAAAAGCTCCACCCTAGCCATCTTGTTATTCATTGATTCGTAGCAAGCAAAAAACCCCGGGACGAAAGTCTCGGGGTTTCCATTAGATCGTTTGGCCAGCTACCTAATTTTCATCATCCATACCTGTTCATAAACTTTTCCATGCGGTGGAGCGCCTCTTCGATTTTGCTGTACTCGGTTGCATAACACATCCGTGTAAACCCATCTCCTCCTGGACCGAACGCATTGCCCGGTACCACGGCGACATGTTCTTCAAGAAGCAATTTTTCGGCAAAGACTTCATCATCCATGCCCGAGGCCTGGATGTTCGGAAACGCATAAAATGCGCCGCGCGGCTCGAAGGTCCGCAGTCCGAGGCGATTGAGTCCGGCAACTAACAATCTGCGGCGACGGTCATATTCTGCGACCATTTCCTCCACATACGGATTTCCATTTTGAAGGGCCTCGAGCGCGGCATCCTGTGCGGTGGTGGGTGCGGACATGATCGTGTATTGATGGATTCGCACAAGTCCCTGAATAATATCTGCAGGTCCACACGCATACCCAATGCGCCAGCCAGTCATAGCATAATCTTTTGAAAAACCACCCAGTAAAATAGTCCGTTGCTTTAAACTCTCATCCAAAGCCGGAAAACAGACGTGTTCAAAATCGTATACCAAACGATCGTAGATTTCATCAGATACAACCAACAAATCATGTTCTTCGGCGATCTTCCCAATCTCAAGCATCACTTCGCGGGTTGCCACGGCGCCGGTGGGATTGGAGGGATAGCCGATAAAAATCACTTTTGTGCGTGGCGTAAGCGCTTTACGAATATCTTCTGGGTCCACCATAAAGTTATTTTCTTCGCGGGCAACCACTTCGATGGGCACCCCGTTCGCCATAATAACTTCTGCCTGATAAGAAACAAAACAGGGCGTGGGGATGATGACTTCGTCACCGGGGTCCAGCAGGGCAGTGAAGGTGAGATACAGTGCTTCTGAAACTCCGACGGTGGCAATAATCTCATCTGTTGGGTCATACTTTACTTTATATAAGCGCATCAGATTATCAGAGATTGCCTGACGCAACTCCATCTTGCCCCAATTCGAGGTGTAATGCGTCTCACCGTTTTGCAATGAACGAATGCCTGCTTCCAGGATGGGCTTAGGCGTTGTGAAATCCGGCTCGCCAATGCCGAGTGAAATCACATCCTTCATGGTCGCGGCAATATCAAAGAATTTTCGGATGCCCGAAGGTTTTAATCCAGCTACTCGTTTTGAAAGACGTTGAACGTTGGTCACTTCCTGCATTGCGCCTCCTAAATTGGTTGGATATGCCATTCGTCGGGAACTTCCCGATAGGTTAGATCAAAGGCTTGCCCATCCGCGGTCTTGACACGGAATCCCTTTTCGCTGGGACCGCGCCAGCGCGACACAATCTCTGCGATCTCATAACGGACTCCCTGCCAGGTAAGTGAAAGCGGACGCTCCGCATACTCAAAATCCGAGCGGCATTCAACGGTATCTATCATGACAGAAGGATATCGCTGTTATCGCCAACGTTCAATTGGATAACCTGCTGGTCGCCTCTTCCCTTTACTTTTGCCTGCATTCCGACCAGTGAGCGACTGAGAACCGCATCTTGAATCTCGCAATCTGCTTCGACGATACTTTCCATAATTTTGCTATTCATAATCCTGCAATTTGGCCCGATAGATGAATACGGTCCGATCACCGAGTCTGATATTTCAGCAGAAGAATGAACAAAGGAAGGAGCGATAAATTGGACGCCATCCTTTGTTTCACTTTTGGTTATGTTGGCTTTGCCCTGATTAAGCAGGGTCTTATTCGTATCCAGTGTGGCTTCGATCGTACCGGTATCCAGCCAGCTTTCGCTTTT
>DATFQC010000308.1:0-4131 GCA_035264425.1 Anaerolineales bacterium | reverse complement strand
GCCAGGCGAAGCGAGCGAGCCACGCGTTCCCCAAAACGTCACCTTCACGTTGGGTTTTCCCAGAAAATGGCGATGGCTCCCAGAAAGCGATCCGCCTGTCCAACCAGGGGGAAAGCAGTCACTTCAATCTCCCGCAAAATTCCATCCAAACCCTCGATCCAGAATAACCTGTGAGACGGGTGACGCTTCGATAAGGCGATCATGAGAGGTAATTCATCGGGGGGAAGGAATGACCGTTGCTGATCCATTGGATGGAAAACGGTTGCCCATTCCGTGGCGGGCATCACCCCTGTTTCTGCGTAGCGGGTCCCCAGGATTGCCTCTGCCGGTTCATTGTAAAAAATTAGATCACCGGCCGGGTTCACGATGAAAATTGGCATGGCGAGATACTCGGCAAGATGCCGAGCCAGAATAACTTCAATTTCCTGTTGAGACATCGTTCGTTTTCCCTGGTGGGCTCTCCTGATAGGAATTATACAGGCGAAAGCTTGAGATTGTCAGCACTTGCGAGATAGATTGATAAAACTACTCTTTTCAACGATTGGCCCGGATGACGGTTTTCACTAGGCTGGTATCTGAGAGATCGCCAAGGATATCGCGCATGAATTTTATTGCACTCTTAAGAGAATCTGCTCATTGCTCCAAATCATGATGTTCCCATAGTTGCTACAGAACAGAGATTGACTGCTTTCTATCTCACTTTGCGAATCTGTCTTACGAGCAAGGTACCCAAAATGAAATAGAAGGTTGCCAAGGTGAAAATGGCAGTATAGCCTAGGTTGGGCACACCATTATGAATACCAACAACTTGAAACTTATCGAGCAGAAATCCTGCGATGGGTGTAGCGATCACTTGTGGGAACGTAAACGCCACGTGCCAAACACCCATATCTTTAGCATAATCTTCCTGTGAGGGGAGCACATCACTTGCTAATGCCCAGTCCACAGCCTGATAGGCCCCATACCCAAAGCCAAATACCAGGCCCAGGGTAACCACCAAAGCAAAAGGTGAGTAGAAAATAAAAACGATGGGTACAATGGCTTGCAGCGCGCTTGAGATATAGACCATGAACTTGCGGCCGAATCGATCCGATAGAATTCCGGCCACGAGAGAACTGATGATTGCGCCAACCAGCAGGCCTGCCAAAAAGAAGGATGCAGCTGTCTCGGCATTTGGCGCAATCACCCTGCCAAATAAAGTAAAATCTTTCACTACATCTCGCATGAAAAATTGCAGGAATTCCTGGACGGTGAATGTGCCCATGACCATAAGGAAGCGTGTCCAAAACACCCAGCGGAAGTCATGATCTCGAAGCGGCTCAATGACCCCGCGCAGGAATTCGCCCCAACGGAAGGGACGAGTTTCGCGTTTTATCTGAGGTTCTTTCACAAAAAGTACTGTCCCCAGCATACCGAATAGCAAGGCTCCCGCCACGGCATAATAAATTGCTGCCAAATTTGTTTGACCATTGTGTGTGAACAGAAATGTAAAGGCAACCGCTCCAGTTGCATTACCAAGCATATTCATTAGTCCGTACCAACCAGACGCGCTGCCACGTTGATCAAGAGGAACTACATCTGGGATAAGCGCCGAAAACGGTGCTGTGGCCACATTGTTCCAAAATTCCACCCACATAAAGGCCAGGATAAAAAGAGGCAGGGATGACAAATCATTTGGACGCGGAAAATAAATCAACCCCACTATTCCAAGGATATTCATCAGGGTACCAATCACAATCCAGGGTTTGCGTCGCCCCCAACGCGTGGTAATACGGTCACTTAAAGCGCCGAACAAGGGAGCCACAATCATCGAAACAAATGCACCAATTAAAAGAACAATTCCAAGAGTTCTACCCTTAACGGCGTCGCCCCCAATTAATAAAGCTTGTTTCGGAAGTGTGATAAGCAAAATGGCGGCCCAGTGCGCACTCGTTCCAAACCAATAGAGCGAGAGCATTGCCTGCTGGAAATGACTCATACGCTTTTGCGTGCCATTTTGCATCGTGTTCACGATCGGCTCCTGATAAAAGTTTGATGAACCACCGATATGCGATTTGGAAACTAAAACCCCACTTAATCTAAAAAGCTACTGTACCCTCAGCAAAACCTTTCCATCACTCCATAATTCTTCCAGGTCATAATATTTCCGCTGATCGGGCGAGAAGAGATGCACGACCACATCGCCATAATCAAGAACGAGCCAGCCTTCATGCGACTTTCCCTCGAGGCGGCCTTTCTTCTTATGTTCCTGTTTGGTTGATTCCAGCACACCCTTGGCGAGTGCATCTAGCATGCGGTCACTGGTCCCGTTGCAAATGACGAAATAATCTGTAAAAGACGCGATGTCTTTGATGTCAAGAATCAGGATGTCTTCGCCCTTTTTGTCCTCCAGGGCGGCGACGATTTTGTGTGCAAGTTCGAGTGCGTTCAGATATCACCTCTTAATTTGCCACCACACTCAGTTCCTAACGGGATCCTTCGCAAAAGATGCTATCCGCCAAGGTATATGAGTCTTTGTGGCTAGCTTTTTCTTAATGATGCAGAATACAACGGCGTGTAAAACGAGCCTGTTGGTCTTAGATCGCTTTTGAATAATTGTACCGAGTCTACTCTGGCAGTGCCCAGTGAGTCAATCTTTGTAGCTTCCAGCGCGCGACGGATGATCTGCTGTTCAGTCGCCGTGATATTTTGCTTTACACGTCCAATCGTCAGATGGGGAGCGAAGCCACGTTCCTCAGATCCGTATCCGAGTCGACTCGAAGCGGCTTCAATGCCACGCTGGAGCGCTTCCAACGCAGCCGGGGTCTGGATCCCGATATAGATGACGCGCGGCCGTTTCAAACTTGGAAAAGAACCGAGTCCGTTCAAGTGGAGATCGAAACAGTTGAACAAATCTAATTCAGCTCGAAGCATCTGGGAAAGCAACTCCACATTGGACGGTGAAACATCGCCCAGGAATTTTAGAGTCAAATGCATATTTTCGATTGGCACCCAACGGACAAGTGTCTCGATCTCGTTTCGCAGTTTAGACGTGGCTGTGCAGACGGTTTTACGGATTTCAAGGGGAATTTCAACAGCAATGAATGCCCGTAGGAGACTCATGTTTTCATGTCGCAGGATATTGACTGCCTAAGGCGCGTTCTACAGCTTCCTTAAGCTCGAGGAATCCGACGGGCTTGGTGAGATAGGTGGAAGCACCTGCTTCCATGCCATTTCTGATATCCGCCGGCATGCTCTTCGCAGACACGACTACAACCGGGATATTGGCAAGAGCAGGATCCTGCCGCATCTGCCGAAGAATATCAAGCCCTGAGACTTCAGGCATCATAATATCAAGCAGGACAATATCTGGTTTTTCTTCCGTCATCATGGAGAGGGCCGGTGCGCTGGAGGAAGTCTTTCGGACGCGAAAGCCGCTGACTCGCATCATTTCTGCGAACAGTTCAGCGGCATCTGCTTCATCTTCAACGATCAAAACAGTTTTTTCAGGCGAGGTCATAAACGGTTAATTCTTTGAATAACAATAGCATAATATAAGGGAATTCGCAAGAGGACGCCTTATTTCACGAGCCGGGTTGGCTTTGTAAGATTTCCGGTTTTTCTTCTATCTAGGAGTAAGATGGATTGGAGATGTTATGAACGAATTAACTGAATTTCGTACCGAAAAAGATGAATTCTTTCGGGAGGATTCCCAGAGCCCATTAACTCCTGAACAAAAACGCACATTTAAGGGTTTGGAATATTTCCCCGAAAATCCGGCATTACGCCTGGAAGTAGAAGTCGAGCGTCTGTTTGATCAGGCGCCCATGGAAATGCAGACCTCCACTGGAGGAGTACAGATGTACGTACGCCATTCACGCTTCCGATTTCAAGTGGATGGACAGGATGCTGAGTTGACGATCTATCAAAATGAGAGTGGATATTTCCTGCCTTTTGTGGATTCGCTGGCCGGGAAAGAAACGTATCCCGCGGGACGGTACCTGGAGCCGGATGAGTTGCATGGCAATCGTTTTTTGATTGATTTTAATCTTGCCTACAACCCCTATTGTGCGTATAACGAGATGTGGTCTTGCCCTATTACACCCCCGGAAAATCGATTAAAAGTGCCGATCCGCGCTGGAGAGAAACTGT
>DATFQC010000307.1:0-3551 GCA_035264425.1 Anaerolineales bacterium | reverse complement strand
AGGTTGATCGCTGAGTACGGCGCGCAGCTGGACGCCGTCTTTATCATTACCCCGCATGCCCTGCACCATGATCAAACCAAGGCTTGCCTCGAAGCGGGTCTTGATGTCTTGCTCGAAAAGCCCATGGTGATGACAGCTGCTGAAGCGCACAGTTTGATCGAAACTCGTGACCGCACGGGGCGATTATTAGTTGTGGCGTTTCAGGGGAGTCTATCGCCGCAGGTGCGCTTGGCTTCCCGATTATTACGCGCCAATGAATTTGGTCGGATCCTCACCATCAGTGGTCTTGTCTGGCAGAACTGGGGACCTGTCACGGTTGGCACCTGGCGGCAGGAGCCTGGCCTCTCGGGCGGTGGCTTTCTATTCGACACGGGCGCACACTTGCTCAACACCGTTGCCGACCTGGCCGGCGAAGATTTTAGCGAGGTAGCTGCCTGGTTCGTTAGCAATGACCGTCCGGTAGAAACAGTAGCAGTCGTGATGGGGCGCCTGGCCTCCGGTGGCTTGGTCACGCTCCATGCTTGTGGCGAAGCGATTCCTTCCTGTGCTTCTGAGATTCGGGTCTTCTGCGAAAAGGCGATCCTGCATACAGGAATTTGGGGCGAGACCCTGGCTGTACAATATACCGGCGATCAGGCTCCGGCTCCCATTCCCGTTCCGCCCTCCATGGGGGTTTGGGAGCAGTTCCTGGCAGTGCGTAGTAACCGCATCCCCAATCCATCTCCGCCCGAAGTGGGGCTGCGCATGGCAAAACTGTGGGATGCGATTCGGGCAAGTGCAGCAAGGAATGGAGTACCAGTCAAGTGTGAGTAGGAAGTATCCAACGTCAAGGATGTACGATGGCATGTCACCTGAACCTAGGGAAGGCTGACATTATTTCTGATAATAAGCACCTACATGAGGTAAATCTATGACAATTAAAGTGACAATCTGGAATGAATATCGACACGAAAAGACGCACGAGGAAGTTCGCAATGTGTATCCCGATGGCCTGCATGCACCGGTCGCGGATCATTTGCGCTCAGAGGGGATGACGGTGCGTGTAGCGACTTTAGATGAGCCCGAACATGGTCTGAGCGAAGCGGTACTGGCTGATACAGATGTGCTGACCTGGTGGGGCCACATGGCTCATGCTGAAGTGAGCGACGAGATCGTCACCCGTGTCCAGGAACGGGTGTTGGATGGGATGGGGTTGATCGTTCTGCACTCCGGCCATTACTCGAAAATCTTTCAACGGCTAATGGGCACCACCTGCAATCTCATCTGGCGCGAGGCCAATGAACGCGAACGCATTTGGGTGGTGGAACCGGGCCACCCAATTGCCGCCGGGCTGGGACCCTATTTCGAAATTCCAGGCGAAGAAATGTATGGCGAACGGTTTGATATCCCGGCCCCGGATACGTTAGTTTTTGTCAGCTGGTTCCAGGGCGGCGAAGTGTTTCGGAGCGGCTGTTGTTATCAACGCGGGTTAGGCAGGATTTTTTACTTCCGTCCAGGTCATGAAACCTATCCGACGTATTATCAAAAGGAAGTCCTCCAGGTGATTACGAATGCCGTGACCTGGGCCGCGCCAACTGGCGCTCCTTCAGTGACTTTTGGCAATCGCCCATCGTTAGAGAAATTATGAACCGTTATGCCAGGGACTGATCACAATACCATCTATGTAGCCATTGTCATCACGATCCTGGGTTTTATGATCGGCCTTGCAAAAGGTGGCTTTGGAGGGTTAGGGTCGTTGCTTACCCCTATTTTGGCGTTGGTGCTGCCGGTCACCCTGGCTGTTGGAGTGCTCCTGCCAATGCTCATGGTCGGCGATGCGTTTGCGGTGTATCTATATTGGAAAGAGTGGGACCTGGACCTGGTCAAGCGTATGTTGCCGGCCGGGATCGTAGGTGCTCTGGCCGGTACATTCCTGCTTTCACGATTGCCAGCGGATGGCTTGCGAATCATTCTGGGAATCTTTGTGTTGGTGCTGGTTGCTTATAAGTTTGTCAGCGATTGGATTCAAGCGGCCCAGCCCTGGCAGCGCGCCTCCGGGCTGGTATATGAGACAAGGCCCTGGCATGCTCCGGCAGCAGGTTTCCTGGCGGGGGTAGCCTCTGGCATGTTCAATAACGGGGGTCCCGCGTTTAGTTCGTATCTGTTATTACAGAAGCTAAGGGCGCGGCCGTTTATTGCCACGTCGGCCATCTATTTCGCCTTACTCAACCTGATCAAAGTACCGGGTTTTCTCTATACAGGTGTCCTCAACCTCCCCTTATTGTTTTCTCTCTGGTGGGTGTTCCTATTTATCCCCGTCGGTATTTGGGTCGCACGGATCATGCTCACACGTGTCAGCCCATCGACGTTTGAGTGGATCATCATCGTCTTGTTGATCTTCTCCAGCCTGTGGTTACTACGCTGAAACGTGTGGCAGAGTCGCTACACCTCGTTGCATGGTGGGAGGCTGGAGAAAACTTTTATTTGATAAAGGGACTAGCTATCTTTTTATAGGCCTCGGCGAGGGTCTCTACTCCAAGCTATAATCGGGTGTATCACTTCCTCAGGAAAGTTCGGTTCCAGGAGACCCACGATGACCGAAGATACATCCGCTTCTTCCCTAAAAAAACACCATGGACGGCTGGCAAGGATCATTGAGAAAAATATACATACGATCGTCCATTCCCGCCAGCTTGCGGCAAGCCAACGTAACGGTGAGGAACGTCTGGCCGACTCCATCACCGATTTCTCGGGACGCATGTACTTTGTATATTTCCATATCCTCTGGTTTGTGATTTGGATCCTGATCAATCTGGGCTATTTTGGCATCCAGCCCTTTGACCCCTATCCTTTTGGTCTACTAACCATGATTGTTTCGCTCGAGGCGATTTTTCTTTCCACGTTTGTGCTGATCAGCCAAAATCGTTTGAGTGCGGAGGCAGATCGGCGAGCAGACCTTGACCTGCAAATTGGCCTCCTCGCAGAACATGAATTAACCCGCGTGCTTAAAATGCTGGATCAGATTCAAGACAAAATGGGGATTGAGAACGACTCTGACAAGGAGTTACAGGACCTGGAGAAAAATGTTCATCCAGAAGACGTACTGGCGGAAATCGATCGAGTTCATCAGAGGCTGAATCAACGGCATGCATAATTCATTGGCTTGTCTCTCCCTTGCCGAAGGTCTTCCACGCATTTAAGTTCCAACGTTTGCGTGAAACTCTTCATCAGAACAATCCGCTCATAAATAATCGTTGGCGACCTGCGGACTAAAATATCGCTTGCCTGCATGCAGACGGCGGACTGCCTCTACAAGCTCAGTGCCGGCGGCCTCTTTGAGCATATAACCACGTGCGCCCGCTTTTATAGCGCGCTGTACATACTCCTGGGTGTGATACATGGAAAGAGTGATGACGCGCGTATGCGGGCAGATCTCCAGGATTTGTTTGGTTGCTTCAATACCATCCAGCACTGGCATCGATATATCCATGACCACTACATTTGGACAAGTTGTGAACACTTGAGCGACCGCCTCTTTGCCATTGGATGCCAGCGCGACAATTTGTATATCT
>DATFQC010000306.1:0-7204 GCA_035264425.1 Anaerolineales bacterium | reverse complement strand
TGAAGGCGTTATCTACCATATAATCTCTTATAGAGAAAAATATCCATGGAAATTCAATACATCTTACAGGGATTACGGTTTTACTTGTTGCCATCGTTGCTGGTGGCACTTATCCCAACAGTCATTGTTATTTCAATCACTTTACTGCTAAAGTCTTCCTCGAACTGGACATCTATCTTTGTCTATTTAGTTGGTGGGATCATCATGTGGTGCGACATGGCGTACTGGAGTATGCAGGGCTTTTTCATTTTTCCTTTTGGAACTGATATTCCGATGATATTCACAAATCTTTTTGCTCTCCTTGGCGGGATAATCGGAGGCATTTTGGTGCAACGCGGCACTCGAGCCTACAAAACGAGTAAAAAATTCTCGAGTACCTATTTAATGGGAATCGGTTATTTGATCTTTGTATTTATCGCGTTTTCCATTTTGTATAACAGAGGGCTTGCATAACAGCCGTTTCATTTTGCATCAACCAAATTTTCAAACAATACTACGCAGGTGCGATGAAAACTTCGACTTCAGTCGTTGTGCTTCCTCCGCCGCTCAGCGCGATACATAAATAATTATTTGAGCTTATTCTTGAAAATTTCATACTCTCTTTCCTTGTCTTCCACCTTTGACCATCGTTTGATTTCCTCTAAATCCACATTTTGACTTTCAGCAACCAAAACAGCCTGTGCCAATCCCTGTAGGTCATTCCAAAAATAGAAGGCACATAATCTGTCCTTCACGCAATCTGTTGGCGAAATAATTCGTAACGTTCCTGTTGCCAATTCAAACTTATTGATCTCTTTTACAGGTTCTTCTCCAACCGCAAGAGGGCCATCGGGAAACTCCACAAAAAAATTCGTTTCAGGGTTTACAAAATAACGTCCCCTTTCGTGAAAATTGATCATTTCCATCACAGACTTGATTTTGCTTCTCCTGGCAAAGTTGGTATTAATCAAATCCAGATCTTTTGAAACATACTTATCACTGCTATAAAAAGAAACTGCGCTCCCACCCGAAAGCACAACGTTGATTGCCTCCGCTTGCAAAGAATCTTGTATATATGCTGCTAATTCGACTTGGCTTATGTTCTTTATTTGTTTCACAGAGTCTTACCTCGTGCTCGTGGCCTGCGTCTATTCATTACCAATCCCTCACGCTCATTCTCAGGATAAAATGACAGCGCCTTTTCTAGCAAGGCTTTTACTTCATTCAAGAATGGGTAACGAGGGTTGAAAATGTATGGACGCGTACGCCCAACCGTGCGGCTGACCAGAACCCCGCTTTTTTCGAATTTGTCCAGCTGCATTTGGATGGATTTCAGGTCAGTTTTGTAAAAACTGGCGATCTCACGGGCATAACCTTCTTCGCGAGCGAAAATATAAATCAGTACCCGTTCGGCATTTTTTGAGCCAAGAAGTGATTCGATCATGGTTATTTCCTATGACGGAGAATCACCGTCAAATGACGGCTATTTTCCGTCATTATATCATTGGTTGTTAAAGTTCAATATTAACAGAATTATATTCTGCCCTGCTTGTTCGAATACTCCGCTGGCGCGAAGAATACCAACAGCGTCAACTCTTCCTCAATCGAGTGGAAGCGATGCGCCACGTTCTTTTCCACATATACAACGGACCCTGCCTGCACATCACGATTCTCCTCCGCGACAAGGATTTGCGCCTTGCCACTCACCACATAATAGACTTCATCCTCTGTGTGCGGCGATTGGGGATCCGTTCCACCTGCAGGGAGTACATATAATCCCATGCTCAAGTCAGGAACCTTGAGGAATTCAAGATAAAGTTTGTTCGTGTCTACACGTTGAGAAATGACTTGGTCGAGCTCGTAGACTTGCATGGGCTTCCTCCAACGATGAACAATAGACCATGAACCATATTTAATCGTCAATCATTCATGGTCTGTCATCCAAGATTATATATAATTTTACCTTGCCTTCCCTGAATTAGACAGAATAAAAAGCTGGATAGAAAGCTATTTATTGTGGACTATGATTCCCCAATTAAACAAAATCTCTTTACCTTTAAACGATCCTGCCTCTTTCATCTTTGTCAGAACGAAAAAGGCAGGAAAGGGAGTGCTACTTATTTCACGGCTTCACTTTTTCACATTGATATTTTGCGTAACGCAAGTTCCCTTCAGGCTTTTTTCTGTACAGAGCATGATGGCTGCCCGGAGCTTATTTTCATTCACTGTCCACTTAAATGCCGGGCTGGTAACATAACCGTTTGCTCCCGGGTCAAGGGGGGCAATATTTTTGGCAAGAACACAACCAACAATCTGGTCAAACGCGTTGAGTGCCTGCTCGACCGATTTATTGACCTTTTGGTCTGTGACTTTAATATAGAATGAACGGAACGGGACGCTCCCAACGTTCTCCACAGTAAAAGTAGCAAACTTCTCCCCCTTGCAAGAATCAAATTTCTTGAAATTCACCTTGAAATAAGGAGCTGATGTAGGTGAAGCTTGGGGAGTAATTTTTGGCAAAGCCGATGTATCACCAGCGATCTTGATATTTTGGGCTAACAGATAACATTGCTCTTCAGACTTTTCCGGGTTTCTGATAAACCAGTAACCTCCTCCAAGATCTTTAGCAACAATTTCTAGTTTTTGCCCAACCTGATAGGTAGCCACCAGCTCGTAGTTTCCGGCAGGACCCACACGGCAGTTGCTCTCGCGTACCACTTCAGCGATGGGAATTTCGACCGTGGCTGTGGCACTCGGCTGGGGAAGTGGTGCTTCAGTAGCTGTGCTGGTGGGCGTTTGGGTTACAACGACTTCAGTTTGCGTGGCTGTCAATTTGGTGGTTGCCGGGGCATCTGTCGCAGGTTGCTCGGTTGGCGATGAAACTTCTGCAGTCCCACTGTTGTCAGGTAAGTTGCAAGCCGAGAGGATCAATGCTCCAAGCATCAATAAATAAGAAAGTGAAAAAAAGATTTTGCGCATATCTCAGTAATGGAATTTCGATGACAGGTTAAATAAAATGACGGAAAATATATTAATTCCATTTTCCGTCATTTTGCTCAGAGTGAACCTGACAAGTACCTTACAGTTTATCTTCCCCAGCCACTGTTCTCAGGCATCGGGATCGGCTCAGCGTTCTCCCAGCCATTCTTACGGAGATACTGCTCGAATGTGAGCAAGCCTGGATGAAGTTTACGCAAGGCGGGGATATCAGCATCATAGCCTTCGCCGTTGAAGAAGTTGAACGCAGCCTTAGCTTCTTCTTCAGGCGCCCAGCTCTGTCCAGAGGGTTCTGCAAGCACCACCGGACGACCAATCACTTTACTGAAGACTTCCGCAGTTTGAGCCTCAGTCAATTCATCACCAGCCAGTTCAAGAGTCTTGCCGAGATATGACTTTTTATCTGCAAAGGCCAGTGCAACAAAGACCGCAATATCTTCCACAGCGATTGTTTGCACGCCTTTTTCAGGTCGCAAGCCCATACCGGTGTAGGTGCCACTTAATATATAGGCGCGTCTCCAGTCGTTATTGTCCATAAATGCCACCGGACGCAAAATTGTGTATGGAATGCCAAGCGTGTGGATATATTGCTCGATAATCCACTTGCTGTCAAAATGTTTTTGTCCCATACCGCGATGAGCAGAGCCGACCGAAGAATAAACGAGATGTTGAACGCCCGCAGCTTTGGCTGCATCAGCAACGTTCTTACCTTGTTTGATTTCGCCTTCATATTGAACGTTGGGTAACCAGTAATTCTGCACACTAAAGACGCCATAGACATCTTTGAACGCAGAATCAAGCTGGGCACGATCCTCCATATCACCTGCAACAATTTCCGCGCCCAGGGAAGCCAATTCCTGCGCGGCGGGCTTATCAGTATCCCGCGTGAGCGCCCGTACTTTCCAGCCATCGGCTAACAGTTTCCGTGCCACCGCGCCGCCCTGTTGACCTGTTGCGCCAGTAACGGCAATCACTTTATTGTTCATGTTTATTTTCCTTTCAACCTTTAAATTTTTTATTTCGACTAATCTTTATTCTGATTCCCGCCCTTTACCTAACTTCTTACACAATTCCCCGAGAGTTTGTTGCTCACCTGTAGAAAGAATGCTGAACTCATCGACCAATGCCGCTACATGACCCGGCAGCACTGCTTCCACCTTCCCTGAACCCGCTTCCGTCAAATGGATGTGGATCACTCTGCGATCCTGCGCGTCGCGTTCCCTGCGGACGAGGCCGGCGCGTTCGAGGTTGTCGATCACGGTGGTGATATTGCTGGTGCTTTTCAATATTTTGCTTCCCACCTCACCCTGGGTCATAGACCCAAGGTGATATAAAGCTTCCAGCACTGCGAATTGGGAATAGGTTAGATCACCAATGGTGTTGCGCTCTGCAAGTCGCGCCAGCAGCGAATTTGTGCAGCGTGTCAACTTGATGAATGTATCCAGAGTGCGCATCTCGGCGCGGGAACCCGTGAAATGAGTAGGCATAAATAATTCGTTTGATGTCGGATAGTTCGACTTCGAAATATTATCGTATAAAGAACGTATTGTCAACGATTTGGCACCTGGTCTTTCGACTAGCTCTCCTCACGCCCTACGTTAGATAGTGAGCCAGGAAGTCCAAAATGATCTGGTTGATCTCCAGCAGTGACGGAACGGTTCCTTCCGGCGCAATGAATGAATGGCTTGCATTCTTCACAATCACCAGTTGAGCAGGTACATTCATTTGCACCAGACGGTCATACATCAACTGGGATTGTTCATAGGGAACCAATTCGTCGCGATCTCCATGGATCAGCAGGAACGGCGGATCATCGGAGGTCACATGTGTGATTGGGCTGGCTTGCGCAACGTTATCTTCCCCAAACCCAACCCGTTTCATCGCTTCGATATCAGCATTCGGGAAGTTCCGCGACAAATCCATGACACCTGCCATAGCAATGACAGCCCTTACCTGGCTGGATTGATCCAGGTATTCCCCCACATCCCAGCCATCGCTTTGATCGGAAGTGCCAAGCAGCGAAACCAGATGTCCACCGGCGCTGACGCCCACAGCGCCAATCCGCTTCGGGTCGAGGTTGTACTCGCCCGCATGCGCCCGCAGTGAACGGACGGCACACTTCACATCCTCGATCATGGCTGGAAATTTTGCCGGTGGATACAAGCGGTAATTGATCGAAACGACGAGGTAGCCCTCGGCTGTCATATTACCGGCAAACATAACGGCTTCAGATTTATCGCCATGCATCCAGCTCCCACCATGGACGTAAACCAGGGCCGGCCAGGGTCCGCCTGAATCTGGAAAATAGACATCCATTTTTTGCGCGGTGGGATCAGCCGTGCAGTAGGAAACGTCAGTCAACGTCTCCCCATACCTTTGAAAAGGCACAGGTGAGACGGTAGGGGTTTGTGTAGCAGTGGGTTGGGGAGTGGCTGTGGGTAACGTTTTTGCGAAGGAACAAGATAAGAGGGGAAACACTATAGCAATCGTCAATAGAAATATTCTCGTATTTATTTTTAAAGAAGTTCTAATCAGTCTACTCCTTACGGACTGGGTTTTTCAAGACTCCTAATCCTTCGATCTCAACCACGACTTCATCCCCGTTCTTGAGTTCGCCGACACCCGCCGGTGTGCCTGTGAATATTAAATCGCCTGGCTCAAGCGTCATCACGGATGAGATATACGCCATCAGGGTTGGAACATTAAAAACAATATCACGCGTGGAGGCCATTTGCCGCATCTGTCCGTTCACGCGGCAGGACAAAATGGCGTCTGCCGGATCGAATTCGGTATCGATCCATGGACCAAAGGAGCAAAACGTATCGAACCCTTTGGCGCGCGTCCACTGGTCGTCAGACTTTTGCAGATCTCGGGCGGTTACGTCATTGCCAATGGTGTAGCCTAGAATATGTTTTCTGGCATTTTCAGCAGTGATAGAACGTCCACGCCTACCAATCACAACGACCAACTCGCCTTCGTGTTCCACCTGCGCAGACTGCGGCGGCAGGAGGATCGTCTCGCCATTTGAGATGATCGAAGAGGGCGGCTTCAAAAAGATAAGTGGAACCTTAGGAACTTCATTACCCAGTTCCTTGGCATGTTCCACATAGTTGCGTCCCACACATACGATTTTGCTTGGCTCAGAGGGGGCAAGCAGTTTTACCTCTGCAAGAGGTGTTTCCGCCTCTTTTCGCTGAAAGCGCCCAAAGACATTCCCGCCAATCTCGCCAACTTTATCCCCCAGGAGCCAGCCATATTTTGGTTTCTTCCCGTCCTCAGTTTGATATCGAACAATACGCATGTTCCCTCCGTTGTATGTTTAAGCAGGTAGCGTGCAAAAGTGTAGCACAATTCTGAGAACTCCGAAACAATCGCGGTATAATGCGCAGACATTTGTTCGTGTATAAGGGCGCTTAGCTCAGTTGGTTAGAGCACTTCCTTTACACGGAAGGGGTCAGGGGTTCGAGTCCCTTAGCGCCCACAAGATAAGGAGAGTCTCGTTTTAGAGACTCTCCTTTTTGTATGTCGCTACATTTTCTCTACGGGGAACTGAATCTCGTTGATCGTGTTTGGATCATTCTGGTCGCCCAGCTTTTCAGGCAACTTGAGATTCAACTCCCTTCCCGGACCGACAATGTGATAGCCATTCTGATCTATCCACTTAGCCAGAGCATCATATGCCTCACCGAGGGTGGCAAAAGGACCGGTGTGAACAACGCAAGCCATCTTCTCAGATCCAGGCAGGGTATAGATCTTGACACCGTTCTCCGAAGCCAGATCATCGACAACTGGCATGATCACCTCAATATCCCAATCCTGCTCCTTGAATTCAGGGTCATGATAAAGCGCCATCGGCGGACCGATCATGCGTGCACCTTTTTTATTGAGGTAATTCAATAGCTCATCCCACAATGAGCGCTGGTCCGGCGGTGTAGGAACAACCCCGCGTACCGAGGCAACTTTGACGGGTTCAATTTTCTTGATGACAATATCATACTTGGACATGGAATCCTCCTGTTCGATTTCTCTCAGCCAGCGTTCCACGCGCTCCAGGCGTGCCGCTTCTTCTTCCACTCGTTGCCTGATCTCTGCCTGAAGCAGTTTCAGCATCCCGCGCATCTGTTCGGCAGACAGGTTCCCTTCGAGGAGATGGCCGATCTCCTTCAGTGAGAATCCCAGGTCTTTGAGCGCTAAGATACGGTACAGGCGAGGCAGTTGGTCGAATTCG
>DATFQC010000305.1:0-10052 GCA_035264425.1 Anaerolineales bacterium | reverse complement strand
TCTCCGGCCAGCATCTTGGCTAAGGTATCCTTTACCATCTGGATATCTTCAGCTGGCAGATCAGATTCGCCCTTGGTGAGAGACTGACCTTCCATGAAGCCGTAGATACCAAGACTGCCACTATCAGCATCGAAGTAATCGAAACCGGGTTTGTAGGTCTTGTCGATCAGGCCTTTGGTGATGTTGGCATAGACGGGTCCCCAGTTCCAATAAATGGATGTGAGACAGCGTTCGACTTTGCAGGAACCGACATAGTCATACGTAATGCCCCATTTGCCTTTTTCCTGCGCCACATCCGCGTTGGCCGGGGTATCTGCACCGGTGAAGACAACTTGCGCGCCCCCGTCAAATAATGAAGCCGCGCCTTCTTTCTCGCTCACAGGATCGTGCCAGGTATTGATCCAGCGCACGTCCATTGTGCATTCCGGGCAGGTTTTCTTGGCACCCAGCATAAAGGCGTTACCCAGGCGTAGTTCCTCAGGGATGGGGAATGTAGCCATATAACCAAGCTTGGGGTTGCCATCCAATTTGGCACGTGATCCAGCGACCATGCCGGCCAGATACTTCATATCTTCCATCGCGCCGAACAGGTTGCCAAAATTCGAGTTATTGCTCTTGTATCCACTAATGTGAATAAATGACGTATCCGGAAACTCGCCCGCGACCGTTTCCATGGGGTCCATGAAACCAAAGGATGTACCGAAGATCAGGTCAAACCCTTTGCGAGCCAAACTGCGGAACACTTGCTCCGAGTCAGCACCTTCAGGCACATTCTCGATATACGCGGTGTGAACGTTCTCAACGTTCTTCTCAATATATTGCAGGCCTTCATAATGAGCCTGTGACCAGCCGCCATCATCGTGCGGTCCGATCAGGACCATCGCTACATTGAACTTGCCATCCTGAACATCAGGAATCTGGAACCCGCCGGCTGCGGGTTCTGTGGCAGCAGGGGCCTGCGTTGCTTGAGTTGCTGCAGGAGCACTTCCACAGGCCGCCAGGATTAGTGTTGCTACGATTGCCAAAAACAGGAACTTACGCATTGTCTTCTTCTCCTTAAGAAAGTGTAGGGTATGGAACAGACAACAAAAAGCTATTTATATTTCGATGTGCCTCCTTTCACGTATTATTCAGAGGTTTATTGTCTATACAATTATACACGCTTGTATATTCCGGTATTCTTCCTATTGTAGGACAAATCACTAGCTACGCACAAGTACATTGTTCATGATTTACAAGAGAGCATACTCTTGACTTTGGATAATGCTTCGGCCCGTCCTTCCGGCAAGCCATCCGTTGCCTCCTGATCTATTCGCTTCCAAAGCTGACAAAGCAACGGTCCAACATATTCCTTTGAGACCTTATAAGACTCCCTGGATAGGTTGAGGGCGCGCTCCCAATCCCCCACATGAGCGTACCCCTCGATAAACACAAAACGTTCCACAGGATTATTGGGATGATCTTCCAACTTAAAGGCTGTATCTCCCAATTTCGCAACCTCTTTCCACTGACCAAGCTGCCGTGCAAGATCCGCTTTCTGGAAGTAATAACACCACCCGTGGGCAGGCTCAGGATAATAAATGGCCGGCATGATCGCACTCGCTGAAGCCAGAATCTGCTCAGGATTGGATAGTGCGGACGCTTCACGCATATGGCTTTCCTCTGAAATAAAGCGATTATTGGTATCTATATCCGTCTCAAGCAGGCGCAGGCAGGCAGGCGGATCATAATAAAACGCGACCACCTGTGACGTATTTCCAGTGAACCGCCCGGCAATGTAATCATACTGAATGGCAATATCCTTTTTCAACGCCGGTAGCGAATGACCCAATCGATTGGTGGGATAAAAAAGCACATAATCAATTTGGTCAGAATGATTCTCAGGCGCGTAGATCCAGTTGAGAGGCGCACTGATGGAATTATCTGCGTAAAAGAATAATTCTTCATTGATCAACACCAATGTGTTTGGTTTCAAGCCCGGCGCGCGCCACGTCATCTGCCAGAATAGATTCTTCTGGGCCTGCCAGTCGCGCAGGTAATCTGTTGACCATAAAAATTGACGCCCGGCTGCCAGCCCGATCAATAATGCCAAAAGACCATATTGCACTTGCGGCAATTTAATAAACTCGATCAGTCCCACGAGAATCAAACATACTGAAAACATGAACGGCAATGTGAAGCGACTGGCAGGATGAGCCAAAGAAATGGAAAGTCCCGTGGACCAGAACGGCGCGCCCGCAAACGGTAATAGAAACAAACCAAGGCCGATCGCATATAAAGATTCTTTTTTACTCCTGGATTCTTCACGCTCACGGAATAGGAAAAAAATCGCGAGAGCAAAGGCAACCAATGAGACGATCACATACAGGGCAATAGTGCGCACCCCGTGTACTGCAGGATTAATCGCCGCAAATAGCTGGAGCCAGGCTGCTATCGTCACGGTCCATAAGCTTGTGAAGACACTTTGAATCAGCAAAAGCAACGTCGCGAGCGGCGCGCTTTTTAATTGCGACATCAGCCCAAAGCCATAGATCTGATTATTGAAGATGAATACACGGGACAAAATTGCCAGGATAAAAAGGATTAAATAGGGAGTCCACAACCGCAGGGTAGGCTTGACTCGCTCACGTGGATTCGGATATTCATCCTGCAACGCGGTCCAGATGAATCCCACCCGCGCAAATTCCAACGGGAAGAAATATTCCATCATCCACAGATTCAGCGCAGAAAAGATCAAGGCTGGAATCGTTTTCCGTTTAAGTGACAAATAGAGGGAATAAAAATAAAAGAAAATGACAATGAAAAAATGACTGTACAGATAGGAGCCCCATTGTTGATTGAAACCCGGGTATAGCAAAAAAAGAAGCGCAACACTGAGCGCGAAGCGCGGCTTATCTTTCCAGAGTTCGTGCACGATCCCCCATACTGTCACCGCGCCCAGCCAGCGCCAGATCAATGCGAAGATCTGCCAGTAGACTGGGACCTGCGGAATAAGGCGCGTGGTTAGTTGATAAAGCAATCCCCAGACGGGTCGATTTGTGGAGAAATAGCGCGTCATCGCCTGCGGACCCAGCTCATAGCGGATCCAGGACATGGGCATATCATCCCAGTAAAAACCCAGCCAGGGAATCAATAATCCGTATGCCAGCAGAGCCGTGATCAGCAGGATAAGGGCCGGGTGTAATTTTTTCATGAGCGGCAAACGTTATTAATGGAGGTGCTCCTGAAAGAATGATAACATCCTCTGCCAGGCATCTTGTGAGGCGTTTACTTCCACGGGAGTGCGCTGTTGATTAAAGAAGGAATGCTTGGTTTCCTCATAGATTTTAATATCATGGGGGATGCTGTTTTTTTCCAGGACCATCTCCAGTTCGCGGGCGGCTTGTGTTGTGAAATCTTTGTCAGGATAACTTCCAACGATCGGACAGGATTGCGCCAGCGCCTCCAACGGTTTGGGGTTAGCTCCATAAAAAACAGAGGCCGCTTTCATACCCTTTTCGGTCACGGCCAGTTGCAATGCATAGGCACCGCCCATACAAAAACCTACTGCGCCTGTTCGATCTCCATCCACGCTGGCCTGTCCACGCAGATGCGCAAGCGCAGATTGCAGGTCTGACTGGGTTGCATTGTTCAGCGGACGGATTAACATCCCGTGGAAGGCCTGAAGCATGCAAAGAATACGATTGCGGTTCGAAAACAAATCCACCGCGAGCGCAGCATAGCCCTGTTCCGCAAATTGACGTGTGATCTCGCGGATATTGTCATTCAACCCAAATGCTTCATGGATCACAACCAGGCCTGGAAAAGGGCCTGTCGCGTTCGGTCTCGCAAAAAAAGATTCCATGACATCCTTGCCTCCCGCGCGTGGCACAGAAACAACAGATTCTTGAATTGGAAACATCTGCGACCTCAATCTACAGGAAGTAGGTGGAACTGTTCTACAGTTCCACCTATATTTTGTTACAACACGATCCAGGTACCGGTTTCGCCTTTGAGGGCCCGGCCAATATTTTCAGGGTTGGTGATTAACGCCTGTTTACCGCCATTCTCGAGGAACCAGATAATGGCTTGAATCTTTGGCGCCATGGAGCCCTTGGCAAAATGCGTTCCTTCCGCCAGATAGGCTTTGGCCTCGGCGAGAGTCATCTTATCCAGCCACTTCTGATCGGGTTTGCCAAAATTGACCGCCACCTTTTCAACGGCCGTCGCGATCAGGAACAACTCCGCGCCAATCTCCTGCGCGAGGAGTGAGGACGCGAAATCCTTGTCAATCACTGCGGCCGTACCTTCATATTGACCACCTCCTGTATCAATAACGGGTATGCCACCACCACCCACGGTGATTACGGTCACGCCTGCGTCCAGCAACAACTTGACTGACTCTAATTCCAAGATCTTTTTCGGCATGGGAGACGGGACAACTCTACGCCAACCGCGGCCTGCATCTTCCACGACCGACCATCCCATTTCCTGTTCACGTCTCCTGGCTTCCGCCTCATCCATAAACGAACCAATCGGTTTGGATGGTTTCTGGAACGCCATATCCTTTTGGTCCACAAGCATCTGCGTGATGACAGTCGCCGCGCCTTTGTGGATGCCGCGCTTCTGATATTCGTTCTGGAGTGCCTGTTGGAACTCATAGCCGATTGCACCCTGTGAATCCGCGCCACAGACGTCCAGCGGGACTTCGTGCATCCCTTCCGCTTTGGCCGCGATCTCAGACCGGCGCAGAATGAATCCGACCTGCGGCCCATTTCCGTGACCAATCGCCAGATCCCAACCTGCCTCGATCATATTTGCAATGTGATGAGCGGTTTCGCGCAAAGCCTGTTCCTGATCTTCCACCGTGACATGTTTATTGTCTCTGATCAGCGAATTTCCACCGACCGCAATCACAGCTAATTTGCCCATTTATGAATCTCCTGTGCAGACGCCATCTTAGGACATCGTCAAGGCCATTACGGCTTTTTGAGCATGGAGGCGATTTTCTGCCTCGTCGAACACAACCGAATTGGGGCCATCCAGCACTGCACTGGTCACCTCGACATCGCGGTCCGCGGGCAATGGATGCATATAGATGGCATCCTTCTTTGCAACGCCAAGCCTGGCATCATCCATGATCCAATCCTTGTACGAATCCTGAAGTTTTTTCCCTTCAACATTATCATTGGTAGTCAACAGCGGGCCCCAGGACTTGGCATAGATCACATCTGCATCTTTGCAGGCTTCGGTCATACCATCCTTACTGTCAATAATTTCAAAATTGGTCCCGGCGATCTTCGCCTGCTCTTTGGCCTGTTCAACAATATCCGACATGAGCGAAAATTCTGGTGGATAAGCCAGGGTTACATCCATGCCGAAGCGCGGCATTTGAAGAATCAAAGATTGAGGCACAGAGATGGGTTTGAGATAAGAAGCGGCGTAGGCCCATGAAACAACAATCTTTTTCTTGCGCAGGTCGCGGCCCTTTTTTTCCATGATCGTCATCAGGTCCGCCAAACATTGGAACGGATGGTAAATGTCGCACTGCATGTTTAAGACTGGTGCGCGGCTGGATCTGGCAACATCGTTCAAATATTTATTTCCATCGCCAAAGTCACAGTGACGGATGGCAATCCCATCAAAATACCTGCCAAAGATTTCACCGATTTCCACCGGCGTATCGCCGTGAGAAATCTGGGTGGTGTTTGAATCAATGAAAGCACCATGCCCACCCAGCTGCGCCATCCCGGCTTCGAATGAGCCGCGTGTACGCGTCGAAGAGAAGAAGAATAGCATGGCCAGAACTTTATCGCGCAGATACGCATGTGGTTCGCCAAGGGCACGCTTGCGTTTAAGATCCCAGGCGATATCCAAAACAGTTTCGACTTCTTCTTTTGTGAAGTCCAGGTCGCCTATAAAATCGCGACCTCTAAAATTCGTTTGCATTATATTTCTCCTTTGAAATAATTATTACGGTCAGGTGCGAAGGGTTCAAGACCACGTTTATGAAATTTCATTTTTACATGTCAGTGGACACTCTCAAAATTTCCACATTCACAAATCTTCCATTGTTTTCACTTGATCAAGCTGGGCAAAAGTGCGTAAAACTCCGTTGCTTTGACCATATCTTCCAATGAGACACTGTCATTGACCGTATGAGCTGTCTCTTCGTCTCCGGGGCCAAATCCGATGGAGGGAATTCCAGCTTTGCCAGCCCAGTAAATGCCATTCGTCGAGAAATTCCATTTGCCGCTGGGGCCAGCTGGCAGACCTATCTGTTCTCGCGTCAATTGTCCTGCTTGCACGAGTGGGTGATCTTCCTCCAGCGCCCAGGCCGGAAAATATTTATCCACGGGGAAAACAAATCCGGTGTAGGAAGGCTCCTCGTAAAAGAGTTCTTCCACCGTCACGGTTCCGCGCAGCTCATCAGGGATCAGCGCATCTACCTGGGCCTTGACCTGTTCCTTCGTTTCCCCAAATGTCATCCGGCGATCAATGTAAATGACTGCCTCATCTGGCACCGCATTGATGGAAGGAGTCTGGACGTGCAGGTCGCTGACAGTAATCTTGCCATGACCTAGAAATGGATGATCGCCCAACTGCGGTTCCAGGTCGCGGATGCCGGCGATGACCGGGAGCAGCTTATAGATTGCATTGTCACCCAAGTGGTTCGAGGCGGCATGCGCAGATTTGCCTTTCGCGGTAACCTTCATCTCAAGCCTGCCTTTGTGACCACGATAGACCTGCATCTTGGTGGGCTCCCCGATTACCACAAAATCAGGCTTTACTTTCGGGTCGATTTCCACAAAAGTATTGGGGGCAATCCCGTCACACCATTCCTCCATGTTGCCAAAATAATACGCCGTCCAGCCTTCGAGCAGGCCCAGCTGCTTTGCGAAGGAAAGACCGTAGATCATGCCAGGGGTGGAACCTTTTTCATCGCAGGCCCCGCGTGCGTACAGGACACCCTCTTCCACTTTGCCGGTGAACGGGTCCCAACTCCAGGAGGCCGGGTCACCAATGCCCACCGTATCGATATGCGAGTCATAGACAATGACCCGCTTACCGTGACCGATGCGTCCCAGAATATTCCCCATCTTGTCAAAGCGGACCTCTTCGAAGCCAAGTTTTTCCATCTCCGCCGCAATGCGCTCCCCTACCTCCTTCAATTGTGAATCCATGGAAGGGATCGCACAAATGTCGCGCATGAACTGTACAATGTTGTCGTGATTTTCTTCGACCATTTGTTTGATTTTTTGAACTGTCACATTTGCCTCGTATTTACTAAGTTGAGTTATGGAAACACCGGAGCCAGTTTTGCGTACCAGTCCGGGTGTCTCGCAGGCTTTGTAGTTAATTAGTTCCCACCCGCCGATTTACATGGAAGTGAAAGTAGCCGGGGATAAAATAACTGGTTGAGAAATCGACAATTTTTCCATCGGCGGTATAAAGCTGGGAGATAAATTGCAACAAGACGTCTCCGCGCTGGATCTCAAGTGCTTTGGCAACTTCGGCTGTAGCATTCGTGGCACTGATGGCGGCGCGTGAGATCCGCAGGTCATCGCCGCGCTCGAGCAAAAAGTCCAGCACAGAACCATTGAACCCCTTTGGCAGGTCCGCTATTTTTAAGATTACATCCGGAAGCGTATCGATCAGATAAGCGACAGGACGAGTCTCGGTACGCATCACACGACTAATGCGAGTCAGGCAGGAGCGAACAGCCACGCCTAAACCATTGGCATGCTCCTCCTCTGCATCAATCTGTTCGACATTCAAATCGCTGACGGTAACCGCCAAATTCAGGCGGCGCGCCATTGTGTCGAGACTTTCCAGCACTTCCAGTCCCGCATCCATGACCGGCACTTTACCGACCACGAATGTCCCCGAGCCCTGACGGCGACGGATCAACCCTTGTGTTTCGAAGGTCCGCATCGCTTCACGCAAGGTAGCGCGTGAAACACCCAATTGCTTCGCGAGGTCAGGCTCAGAGATCAAACGTGAACCTGCGGGTGTACGTTCGATCAAAGCAGCCAGGTCAACCTGCAAACGTTGAAACGGAAAATTAGCCATTATCCCTCCACTACGGGAACAAAGTTGAATTTGGTCACATCCACTAGACCTTTATCTGATATTCGCAGCTCGGGGATGACCACCAGGGCGAGCAACGACAACTGCATATTTGGATTGTTGAGCTTGCACCCACAATCTTGAAAACCTTTTAAGATTGTTTCTGCTTTCTTCGCCACCACATCCGCTTTTTCATTGGACATCAAGCCCGCGATCTTTAGCTCGACCTGACCGATGACCTTGCCGTTCTTGACAACCACCTGACCTCCCCGGCTCTTCGCCAGGCTGTTGGCTGCCACCGCCATGGATTCCTCATCCGTGCCGACGACGATCATGTGATGGCTGTCGTGGGCAACCGTCGAGCCAATGGCACACGCAGTGTCGAAGTCGAACCCGCTGACCAGTCCCAGCATGATGCGGCCTGTACCTTTATGTCGCTCGATCAGCGCAATCTTGGCGATATCGCGACTCATGTCCACGTTGATTTCGCCATTGACCGGTTGGACATCGAACGTTAAATGGTGGGTAGACGCTTGATTTTCGATAACACCAATCACATTGGCTTTGACGGTTGATTTGCTCCCTTTCACTTTCAAAGCAAAATCACTGGCAGCCAATTTCCTTTTGAGATGGACAGAATTCGTCGCCCAGGCTGGATACTTAAATTTCGGCAGACCGATTTTCAACTTTCCCTTTTCAGCAATGACCTGTCCTTTGGCAATGACTAAGTCGGCTTCGAAATTATTCAAATCTCTGACCAGCACTACATCCGCCCAGCGATCGGGGGCGATCATGCCCAATTCTTTGGTGAGGCCAAAATGCTCGGCCGTGTTGATCGTCATCATCTGGATCGCAGTGATGGGATTGAGTCCCTGCTGGATGGCATGTCTCAGCACGCGGTCCATATGCCCATCCTGTGAGATCGTTTGAGCATGCGAGTCATCGGTCACGAGGAGGAAGCGCCGCGAGTCCAGGCCAAGATGCGTGATCGCTCCCACCTGAGAAGCGACGTCATACCAGGAGGAACCATAGCGCAGCATGGCTTTCATGCCCTGACGGACGCGTTCGACCGCGTCTTCGAGGTGCGTGCCCTCGTGGTCATCTTCTGCGCCGCCCGCCACATATCCGTGAAATGGAAGCCCGAGATCAGGCGAAGCGTAATGTCCGCCGATGGTTTTGTTATTGGCGTGGGTAATGGACATTTCCTCGAGCATGTTTTTATCACCCATGAAAACACCGGGGAAATTCATCATCTCGCCGAGGCCAATGATCCCATCCCATTTCATCGCCTGTGCTACTTCTTTTGGACCGATACGTGCACCGGGAGTCTCCAGGCCTGGAGCGGAGGGAACGCACGAAGGCATCTGCACCCACACATGGATCGGCTGCTTCTGGGCTTCGTCCACCATCAATTTGACACCCTTGAGGCCAAAGATATTTGCCATTTCATGCGGATCAATGAACATGCCGGTCGTGCCGCGCACTGCCACGGCACGTACGAATTCTGTGACTGTGACCATGCCCGATTCCACGTGCATATGGCCATCCAGCAAGCCGGGCACCAGATAACGTCCCTTGGCATCGATGACCTTTGTCTTTTTGCCGATCGTGTGACTCGCGTCCTCACCCACATAGGCGATATGTCCATCCTTGATGGCAATATCTGAGCCGGGGATGATCTCGCCGGATTGCACACTGACCCATTGGCCGTTCTTTATCACCAGGTCGGCAGGGACGCGTCCCATGGCGACGTCAACGAGCGAGCGAGTCAGTTTTGTGGATGAAGGCATAAAATCTCCTCAGAGGGTTATTGCGCCGAAACAACATAGAACAAGAGCAGAATCACGAGAAAGTAAGGGATGGCGATAAGCCAGGCGAGCATTTCTCGCCCACGGAACATCAGGTAACTGGAGCCAAAAAGCAGTAACGGTAATAAGAACGCGGGTGAACTGATCCTCGGAAAGCCGCTGAGATACCAGGAAAAAGGAAACGCCAGGATTGCG
>DATFQC010000304.1:0-2651 GCA_035264425.1 Anaerolineales bacterium | reverse complement strand
GGACTCAGTGGCGCGTTAATCGGCCCCGATGATACCCCGCGTGATTATAAAGAATCGTTGGAAAGCACACCAGTCTTCCTGGGATGTAGCGACGTGGATTTCCATGTTCCAAAAGAACGCGTCGATCAAACTGCTGATGTATTGAGGAGACTTGGCGGAGATGTCATTGAACGCTTGTATCCCAATCTGGATCACAGTGTGAATCAGGATGAAATTGACATTGTGCGTAAAATGATGCAATCGCTTATGGCTGGTTCATGAGTATATTTTGTCGATGCGAAAAGCCGCCTTGCTTTGGCATAAAAAGTTAACAGTAGAGGCTTGGGGCTTGATAGATAAGTTTCGCTATCTCTCTTATGCTCAAGAAGTAGTGTTTGTACTGGGTTCGATGGTGCAATTAAGCGAATCGGTAGAACGCTTTGCCTGGAAAAAGCTGTTACTGTGTACAAATCATTCCATGCAGGTGCAGGGACATGTGGACTCAATCAAAGACTCGCTTGGGGAACGCCTCGTCGCAACGTTTGATCGTGTTCAACCTCATGTTCAGGATACTCAGGTTGATGAAGTACTCGGGCTTGCCCTTGAACATGAAGTAGATGCGATTATCGGGATGGGTGGTGGTAGTTCAATCGGAATGGCAAAGGCAGTATCCCATGCTTTGGCTGCTGCACCTCCAAAGGATAAGCTCCTTATCCCCGTGATTGCCATTCCCACCACCTATGCTGGTTCTGAGATGACGGCAGTTTATGGGATCACTCACTCGCGCGAACTCCCGCCGCGTAAAGTGACGGTGAATGATCCGAAGATCGCGCCACGGCTTGTCATCTACGACCCTCAATTTACTCTGGATTTGCCTCCCGAGATGACAGCTTCCACAGGCATCAACGCGCTGGCTCATTGCATCGAAGCTTTGTACTCAAGGACGCGCAACCCACTATCGACGGCGGCAGCCATCGATGGGGTTCGTCATATCAAAAATGCGTTATTGATCTGTTATCAGCGTGCAAATAATTTGGAGGCACGTACAGAAATGCTGCTTGGTGCCCATCTTGCAGGACTTTCGCTTGCCTCCGTTTCAATGGGTTTACATCATGGCTTGTGTCACGTACTTGGGGGAACGGCGAATGTGCCGCACGGGATTGCCAACGGTATTATCCTGCCGCATGCGATCCGTTTTAATGCAGATGTGACTGCGCCGCAATTACTTCCGGCCGCGGAGGCAATGGGGTGCGTATTAGATGGGCATGGCTCCTTGGTCGCAATGGAAGCATTGGCACAAAAAATTTTTGATCTTGTCAGCGAGATGAATCTTCCGCAGCGGTTACGGGATGCAGGCGGAGATCTAAAAGAATCTGATTTGCCGCAGCTTGCTCAAATCGCATTTCAAAATCGTACTGTCCAAAATAATCCCAAACCGATCACGGAACCAGCCGAGATCGAGACATTACTCAGAGCTGCCTGGTAAAGGAGGAATGGGTACAAAAAACATACATAATCAATTGTTTCGGCCAGGAAAGAGCTGTGTTTCGATCTTGTGTTCAAATCTACTTAAGAGTTGAGGAGTATTTTATGGAAACTGAACTTGAAAATAATAAACGAATTGTCCGTGAGTTTTATGAGCTGGCTTTTAATGAGAGAAGGCCTGAGGAAGCGGTTGAAAAATATATGGGCAGCTATTACCGTCAACATAACCCTCAAGCGGGCGACGGAGCTGAACCTTTTATTGGCTTTGTCCACTACTTTACGCAAACTTTCCCAGATTTACACATGGATATTAAACGACTTATTGCAGAAGGCGATCTCGTTGTTGTTCATAACCACGGTACGCGTCATGCGGGCGATCCCGGGATGGCCATTATGGATATTTTTCGACTCGAAGATGGCAAAATTGTCGAGCATTGGGATGTGATTCAAGATATTCCTGAATCAGCGGCCAATACCAATACGATGTTCTGATAGTCAATTTGGTTGAGGAGAAAAAGAATGACCAAAATCCAAACTCAGGGTGTCCACCATATTACCTTCGTTGGCTCGAACCGTGAGGCAATTATTGATTTCTATCAGGGGGTTCTTGGAATGCCACTCGTTTTCGAGCAACCTAACCTGGATGTACCAGAAGAGATGCACCTTTATTTCGACCCGGGAGATGGACGGCTCATCACGTTCTTTGTGCGACCCACGCGCGTTGATGATCCTGCGCCCAATCCGGAAAATATAGGCAACCTGCATTATATTGCTTACACTGTGTCGCGTGCCACGTATACCCAGGTAGCCGCACGCCTAAAGGAACTTGGGATTGAAAACACAGGTCCCATCGATCGCGGCTTCATGGATTCGATCTATTTTCGCGACCCTAATGGACAGTTGCTCGAAATGGCTTGCTTCAAATTTACACCGCCCGAAGGATACACAATGGCTGACGTATTGAGCACTGCCCATCGCCTGCGCGTCGAAAATGGCGATTATGCGATTGCTGACAAACATCTCGCGGATGCGATTGTCGAATTAACTGCACGAAAAAATTCTGTCCATGCATGATGGTTTTGCTGAACTCGGTCCGCGCCGGTCAGGCACTATCATGAATAATATATTTGAGATTACGCGACAATTCTAAGGCTTCGTCGCAAGCAAAGGAATATGCGAGCCTAGGG
>DATFQC010000303.1:0-4481 GCA_035264425.1 Anaerolineales bacterium | reverse complement strand
AATCGGAGATCCTTGCTTACTGTGATATGGGTATTGAAGATACAGGCTCGAATGAGCATATCGCCTTCTTCCGGATTGAGGTACTTCCCGAGTATCGCTGTCAGGGCCTGGGACGCCGCATGCTGGGCATGCTGCTCCCGTTCGCACAGGACCGCAAACGCAGCCTCCTGATGATCTGGATGAACGATCGCGTCCCCGCCGCGTCGATATTTTTGGAGCGGATGGGTGGTCGGCGAGGGCAGGAAGGCCGCATGAACCAATTGAAGGTATCGGAACTCGACCGCGATCTGATCACTTGCTGGCTGCAAGAGGGCGAACCTTTGCAGAGCGAGTTTGACATGGGCTTATGGGAAGGAGGGTTTCCCGACGAACACATCGATGAGATTGCCACTCTTTTGCAGCAATTGGCAAATGATCAGCCTCGGGACGATCTGGAGATGGAAGACATGAAAATTACGCCTGAAATCATTCACCAGGTTGAAAAAAATATGTTTGCAAGAGGGGAAGAACTTTGGGCGCTATATGTTTTAGACCGTGCTAATCAAAAACTGGTGGGTTGGACAGAAGTGACTTGGAACCCGAACCGTCCCATGATCCTGAATCAGGGATTCACGGCTGTAGATTCTACTTATCGCAACAAGGGATTAGGGCGCTGGCTTAAGGCGGCGATGATGAAGAAAATTCTTCAGGACCGACCGCAGGTCGAATTCATTCGCACGCGGAATGCAAACTCTAACGCGCCTATGCTGAAGATTAATAACGAAATGGGCTTCAAACCATATCACGCATTTATTGCCTGGCAAGTGAACACAGAGCAGGTAGAAAATTATCTAAGCAAGAATACATAGAATCAAGGTAATAAGCAACATAGCCAGTACAAATTATCCAGTTGCTGGACAATTCTAGGTCAGAAGACTGCTTTATCGTTGACAAAAGCAAAACATTGTAAGAAATGCCAGCCCAGAATAACTGCTAAATTTATGCGAATATTTCTCTTTCAATTTCGTATGTTTGTTTTAATGTAAAGCCTTTTGATTCGTTGTATGATGCTTGCAAGAGAAAGGAGGTACCCAATCGATACACCGCCTGAAATGATAACTGAAGGAAGGACTGGGAAGCCTTAACTGGTCCAAGCTTTGCTTGCGAAACCAGACGTTCTCCTAACGATAGGAAGGTGGCATACCCCACTCCGGTTTGGATTGTAGTCCGTAAATAATGTCAGTGAAAGTATGACGGATGGGAAATCCCCATCCGTCTTTTTATTTTAGAGCAAGCAGCATTCGTTCGAGGCCCTCAGCCACCATTTGGCGGGGAGAGGCGAAATTCAAGCGGACAAAATTTTCACAGCCTTCCCCGAAAACATTCCCGTTACTCAGCGCGACTCGCGCTCTTTCGAGGAAGTAATCGTAGGGCAGCTTGTTTATTTTTCCAGATTTCACATATCTACTAAAATCGATCCATTGCAAGTACGTAGCCTGCGGAATTGTAAATTTGGCACCTGGAAAATTTTCGGTGAGATAGTCAACCACAAAATCGCGGTTACCTTGCAGGTATACACGCAACTCGGCAAGCCAGTCATCGCATTTGCCAGAGAACGCCGCTTCTGAGGCGACCAGTCCCGGACTGGCAACGTGACCTGTAATTTGATCATTTGCCTGCACAAAGCGAGCTCGTAATTCCGCATTGGGAATGATCGCAAAGGCGCAGAATAAGCCCGCTGTGTTGAAGGTCTTGCTCGCGGCAATCAGTGTGATGGTTTTATCTGCAATCTCCGGGGAAAGTGTTGCGGTGGGGATATGTTTCGATCCGTTCAGGAACAGTTCACTGTGGATTTCATCAGAAATGATGATCGCGTCGTTCTGCAAGCAGATCTCTGCCATCGCCTGCAGTTCCTGGCGCGCAAAGACTCTGCCCAACGGATTGTGCGGATGACAGAACAGGAACATGCGCGTTCGAGCACCGTTGGAATGAAATGCTTGCGCAAATCTTTCCATATCCAGTTCTGGATGGAGGATATTCCCATCGACGGATAATTCGATCGGAGCAGATTGCTGAACCAAGTCTAAATTCTTGTATAACATGTAGAACATGTTATAGACCGGTGTATGAATCAACACTCCATCACCCAGCTGACAAATGGCGCGTGCTGCGATATTGAAGCCGCTCACAACGCCGGTCGTCGCGACCACCCAATCCGGGTCCACTTGCCAGCCATAGAGGCGGTCCATACGCGCGGCAACAACTTCCTTGGTATGGCGTTGCAAAAATTCATAGCCAAGCACACCGCGATCCAGCATTTCACGCAGCGCATTACGAATGGGCTCGGGTGTCAGAAAATCCATATCCGCCACCCATAGGGGCAGCACATCCGCCGGATATTGCGTCCATTTGATAGAACTTGTATCGCGGCGCTCGATGATTTGATCGAAGTTATACGTCATCCTGTTCCTTTTTATTTTTTATATGCCACGATCATACCATCCCGGGCGGGGATCAAGGAAACAATCCAATCGAGATCCGACGTAATATCCCGCGTGTAGCGACGAATGGCTTCGGTTGATTTTTCGTGATCGTTCGGATCGAGCGTTTGTCCATGCCAAAGCATATTATCGATGATCAAAATTCCGCCGTGGCGAAGTTTTTCCTTGGTCACGGGTAAGGAGTCCGGATAGCCTTCCTTATCGATGTCGTTGAAGATGATGTCGAACAGACCCTGTGTTTCGCGAAGCGTCGCCACCGCCTCAGCATTATGGAACTGAACCAGATCCACGAGTCCCAGCGCGGATAAATGTGCCTGAGCGCGTTTCGAGAGATCCTCATCCCAGACGGTGTGATGGACCACCCCTCCGCCATTTTCCTTGACTGCTTTGGCAAACCAAGCAGTGGAATACCCGTATCCTGAACCAAGTTCGAACACAGACTTGGCATTGATCATGCGTGCCAGTTGATAACAATAATACCCACACGCCGGACCAATGATGGGAAAGTCGTTCTTCTCCGCAATTTGCTCCATTTTCTGCATTTCTGGTTCCCGCGGTGGAACGAGAGAGGCAAGATACTCCTGCACGGACTGGTAATTGATTTCGCTCATGGGTTACTCCTTATAACAGTAAAACGTAGGGCGGGTTTCCCACCCACCAAATCTTTATAGCACAAAGTATCACGCTTGAAGCGTAACCTACTTAAGAATTTCTTTGGCAATAGGCAAAACCTTTTCGACCCACATCGCATACATTTTTCCAGAAGGGTGCAAACGATCGTCTGTGATCAGATCCCGGTCCTCCATTGCGATACGCGAAATTTCGGTGATATCTACATAATGCGCTCCGGTATTTTTTGACTCTTCCAGATTAATGGCATTGAAATCGTCGATCTGTTGGCTGATCTGTTCTACATTTCTTGTTGCGGCAAAAGGAGTGATTCCCCAATCGGGAATTGACAGCACGATCACTTTGCCTGGATTTCCGCCGGCATATTCAATTGCTTTTCCAAGCATAAATCGAAAATCTTCGCGGTAGCCGTTGGAGGGATAACCGCGAAACTGGTCATTGACGCCGATTAACAAGGTGACTAGGTCATATATCCCCTCAGGCGGATTCGGCTGGACTCCCTGCCAGAGCTCGTCCACGGTCCAGCCGGTGCGGGCGATGATTGTGAGATCCGTTGGAATGCCTTCCACTTCCAGCAATTTGGCGAGCTGATCGGGCCAGCGGTCCGGGCTGGGAACACTTTCCCCGATCGTATAAGAATCTCCTAAAGCAAGATAACGAATTGCTGGCATGTCAGTTTTTCCTGAGAAGGATGCAGGCACATAGGAATGATTTATTTTACTCGGTCCAACTTGAGATAGAAGTTTTTGGTTGGTTTTAGTAAATGATAAACCAGTCGCAAGCATCATGCTTACGACTGGTTCTGAACCATTCCCCTCTATTTGGGATCAATCTTCAACTGTTAGTGTTGTGAAACTTTCTCACAGGCGACGTCATATTGCGAGACGGAATGGATATTGTTGGAGTTCTGTGGTTGCTCGCCCGCATAGACTGTGCCGGCTTTGCCCTCTTCGTTGAAGGCCGAGCCGGGAGCATTCGCCGAAAACCCTGGAGTGAACGCGAACTCATCACACTCCACGCCGGGTTGGGCAGCAAATGCAATCGTCATCGGAACGAGTAACAGAATAGCCACCAGTAGCAGCGCAACTGCGGCTTTTGCCATGCGCCTATTCATATTGGACATTT
The DNA here is from genome assembly GCA_035264425.1 of Anaerolineales bacterium. Classification (GTDB taxonomy): domain Bacteria; phylum Chloroflexota; class Anaerolineae; order Anaerolineales; family Villigracilaceae; genus Defluviilinea. The sequence goes on along the minus strand of DATFQC010000303.1, from coordinate 246 downwards.
CTAACTCCTTTCTGTAGAAACACCAGTCAGGCAGGCTTTCTCCATTAGAAAGCCAATATCCTTTGTCCTTAATGAGGTACGCAGCCTCTGGCTTTATTGGATTAAGTTGGAGATTAAAGGATGGTGAGCGTTACATTGTCACTTAACGAACAAGGGCACAGGTTATCTCTGTGCACTCTCCTTTGTAGCAATTTAAGATATCTTGATCTTAAACCACAAGCTTGGAATCCGGCTTACTTTTCCTAG
>DATFQC010000302.1:0-3546 GCA_035264425.1 Anaerolineales bacterium | reverse complement strand
GTTCGTGATCAACGTCTTTAGCTCGCTGTTGAGAGGCATAAGAGCGACAGACAATCCCTGGGATGGTGGCACACTGGAATGGGCGACGACTTCCCCTGCTCAACCCTACAATTTTGAATTGCTGCCGGTTGTTGAAAGTCGCTATCCGGTCTGGGATACGCCCACCGCAGTCAACTCCTATAGGTTCGAGGAAAGCCTGGAACGGCGTGAGACGCTCGGCTCCAGTGCTCTGGATGCCGAGCCAGAAATGCGTGTCATGCTGCCGAATGATACGATCATTCCCTTTATTGCGGCTGTCATCCTCATTATCCAGTTCCTTAATCAGATGTGGAGCCTGACCTTTGTGGTGGTCTTTACCGTTTTGTTCCTGATTGCGCTGGCAGCCTGGTTTTGGCCGCATGGTCGTGAGCTCTCGACAGAATGGGTCAAAGAGGGCCCGCCAGACGCTCTGCCCGTCAGCGCAGTGGTGAAGAAGGAAAAGGGCCTACGTCCTCCCATGTACTATGGCATGATCTTTTTGTGCCTGGTGGAAGCCGCAGAGCTAGGGGGCACGATTGTGACCTACTTCTACCTGCGATCCGGCACGAACGATTGGCCCCCGGGTGATTTGCCGCTTCCGCAGTTATTAATCCCAACAGTAGGCACGCTGCTGTTCATCGCAAGCGCCATCCCCTCGATGCTGGAAGATAAGGCGATCAAGAAAAACGATATACGCGGCGTGATTATGTACATGCTCCTGACGATTGTGCTTCAGGCGGCTTTCATTGGCGTGTTCTGGTACCACCTCAAATCTCTGACCTTCAAGTGGGACGATAATGCTTATGCCTCCATTTACTGGATCACGATCATCCTCACGCTGATCTTCACCGCCGGGACCGTTTTCGAAGGCATCTATATCGTCATCCAGGCATTTCGCGGTCTGTACGACAAAGACCGTCACTGGGCACTGGATGCAGATGGAATCAGCAATTATGTAGGGATTGCTCAATGGATTCTAGTGTTCCTGACCCTTTTCATTTCTCCCTACCTGATGCGATGACCGCCAACGGCGGAAATGGAGTTCATGAAAATGCCAAGAGCTCAACTCACCCAGACCGAAGAACAGCAAACGAGAAGGAGTCTGTTTTTAGGTATAACGATCTGGTTTATCCACTTGAACTTGCTCAATGCACTTATATCCGTTTCATGCAAGTGGGGCGGATTGACTTTTCCGGTCGGCGGGCTATCTGGCCTGCAGATCCTTGAAGTGGTCATTAGTTTGATCACAATCCTAGTAATGTTTTACTTGATCTATCTGCCGTGGCGAAATTGGCGAAGCTTTCAGACGGAAACGCCAACCACGAATCCACAATTGATACAAGATACCGAAGAGAAAAGGCAATCGCTGATGGCGTTTATTGCGATGCTGCTGAATGGTTTCTTTGCCCTTTACATCCTCGCAACATTCGTAGCTATGTTTTTTCTCAAGGCCTGTGGGCAAGCCTAGGAGGCCGACGATGAGGAAAAGTTATGTTGGTTTGGCTCTCTTGTTGATTGGGTTAATTCTTGTTGCATGTAATTCGCACACGGAACGACCGCCCGAGCCTGAAAAGGTTATCCATTCCGGTCAGAAGTTATATGTGGAATTTTGTGCAGAGTGTCATCAGACGGACGGAACCGGATGGTCGAATCTCTACCCCCGATTGGCTGGCAACCCCATCGTGACCCTCCACGATCCGGAACCGATCATTGATACTGTGGCTTACGGACAGGGATCCATGATGGCATTTCATGACAGGCTCACCAGTCAGGAAATTGCTGCCATCCTCTCTTATATTCGTAACTCATGGGGAAACCAGGCTCCGGCGGTCTCGTTCCGCCAGATTCACTAAACAAGGAATTATGTATGCAATTTAAACGACTCACACTGATCTCCCTCGTCGTTGTATTATTTGCAAGCTGTAGTGCTTCTCACTCTTCTGCTCCGCCGACAGAAACGCCCGGGCCGAGCACTCCCACGCCGAATATTGGCAGCATGGATATCCCAAAGACAGATCCCACCATGATGGCTACGCCTGAAAAAGGCATTCCTGCCACAGGTGGATTTGACATCCCGCCCGAGATCGCGGGCCATGAAAAAGAATGGCCTCTGGCCAACCATGATTACTCGAATACACGGGCCGCGGTTGGGTCCACCATCAATGCTTCGAATGTGGCAAATCTCAAGCTCGCGTGGACTTCTCCACTCGAAGGAACGGCCGAATGGGGAGCTGGAACGGGCAATCCGGTGGTTTCGGATGGTGTGGTCTACTATGAGGATCTTGGCGCGAATACCTATGCCGTTGATTTTAAGACCGGCGATATCATCTGGGAAACACAATATAACAACAGACTTTTTGGTCCTAGCGGCCCGGGAATTGGTTATGGGAAAGTATATGTTCTTAGCCGCATTGATCGCTATGTGGCACTGGATATGAAAACAGGCCAGGAGCAGTGGCAATTCGACACCGGTTATCAGCTTGCCTCCGGTGCATTTCAACCTTCCGCGTTCGACCACCATGTCTATTTCGCAATGCAGGCGGCGGTTTCCGGGCGCGGGAAGGTCATTTATCACTCCTACCAGGGTGGAACGAGCGGAGCTGTCTATCTTATGAATCCAAAAAATGGTCGACCGGAATGGTTCTGGCAGGTCGTGGAAAAAGGCTTCTGGGGCCATCCGGATGTCAACAGCGGCGGCGGACTCTGGTTCCCACCCGCGATCGATACAGAAACCGGCATCAGCTTTTGGTCCAGTGGAAATCCTTCCCCTGTCCCAGGCATCAAAGGCTGGCCCAACGGCTCCAGTCGTCCGGGACCCAACCTGTATAGCAATTCCCTGATCGCGCTTAGTCGTGACGGGAAACTGGTCTGGTACAACCAGGTCAAGCCGCACGATCTTTTTAATCTCGATTTTCAGGTCTCTCCAATGCTGGCGAAGGTCTCGATCAATGGCAGCGACAAAAACATTGTAATTGGGTCAGGCAAGCTGGGTGTAGTGTATGGTTTTGACGAGGAGACAGGAGAAACGCTCTGGAGCACACCCATTGGCCTTCACCAGAATGACACCCTTCAAGAACTGCCGGTGGATCCCGAATCAACAACCTGGGTCGCGCCGGGCGCATGGGGCGGAGTCGAAGCGCCAATGGCTTACGCAGATGGTACTGTCTATGCCTTGACTGCTAACTTGCCGTCGCCTTATAACGCGACGGCGTATGATGCCGATACACCTGAAGAAGCGCTGAACCGTTCGGAAGGTGGAACATCCTACAAAGATGGAAACGCTGAGATGTACGCGATCGATGCGGCAACCGGCAGTATCGTGTGGAAGCACGAATTTGACCGCGTAGCGTTTAGTGGAGTAACGGTCGTCAATGACTTGCTGTTTACTGCCACACTGGATGGGCAGGTGTTCGCCCTTTCACGCAACGACGGGAGTGTCGTATGGCAATGGCAAGCTCCCGGTGGGACAAATTCCTGGCCGGCTGTGGTAGGAGACACGATTATTTGGGCCTTTGGTTTGGGTGATGA
>DATFQC010000301.1:0-3559 GCA_035264425.1 Anaerolineales bacterium | reverse complement strand
CGCCGAACGGGTGTTTCAGGGCGAGGTCGCGACTTTGAAGGCATTGTTGCATCGAAATCTTCGACAACATGTTCAACCGTCTGCTCGTTGTCCGGATTGGAAAGTGATAGATTATTTGCGCGCATGGCCGGCGAACTCTCGTGGCTATATTGTCTGGAACGGGAAGGAGAGGAGGGCTGTATAAAATCCTCTTTCTCTTGGATTGTTCGCATTCCTGGTTCTGGCCTGGGCGGCGGGATATCGGAAAGAATCTCAGCGATGCTGGGAATATCCAAATCCGCATTATTTTCATCTTCGAGAAATTCCGTCGGCGTATCATACGAAGCCGGCAATGGTTTCTGCAGGACAGGCTGCTCCACCACTTCAGGGCTTTGCGTCGAAAGCCGGGTCACCAACTGCCCAGCCTGGGACCGGATCGTGCTGAAGGGCGTTTCCGCATCAAACACCAGAGCTAATACCACATCATCCGCCAGACGCGTTGCATAAAGCATGTGTTCTGCTTTCGTGGCTTCCAAACGGACGAAGCGCAACAGGTCACTCCCTTTTTGTCCATCCCAGTGACGGGTCACAGCCATGGCCAATTCTTTGGCTGCGCCCTGCGAAAGCTGACCGGCATAGGCCCACAGATTGTCGCCCCGCGTGATCAAAGCTGCCTGTGCAGAAGACTCCAGAGTTAGCCTCGTAAGATGTTGCGCGGCTTTGGTCACATCTGCCAGCCAGGGAAGCGCAGAAGTGCTCGTTTGGACGCCTTGCGGAGTCGGTGAATTTGAAAACTTTGAAGCGGGATTGGAATTATTATTTAGCATATTCAGCACATCCGGTAAAAAGTATGGCTTGGGCGAAAACATCCATGGGCGTAGCTCATCCAGCGTGGGTGGGGTTCCCTCGCCGGAAAAAATAATCAGCTTAATTTCGGGGTTGAGCATCCGCAGCGCCTGACCAATTTCCAGGACTGCCCGGTATCCAAGGTCCATATCAAGAAAAGCAAGAGCGGAGTTTTCCTCATCCGCGCGGACAACCGATTCGCCTTTTCCTTTGGTGATTTGAACGCGATAGCCTTCCTGCTCAAGTCCATGGAGCAGTACCTGCGAAAACTTAGCATCTGCGCTTACGATCAGCAGACTTTTTGTCATACCTTGCAAAGTGTATCACGGCAGAAGTTCATAAGCAAGCAGAACAATTCAAAGACCTTACGAAATTGCCAACAGATTCTTAAATTTGTCTAATCAACTTGATTTTCGTCCCTATTTGTGCTATCAATAGAAAAAAATTGAGGGTTGTGAATGCACCGCGAACGAGTTTCTGAAAACGTTTTTTGGTTCCAGAGTGAAGTGTATGCCCAGGTAACGGCAGGAGTGGTAGCCGGCCCACAATGGGCTGTTGTGATTGATACATTGGCTTTACCGGATGAAACACTGAGCATCCGGGAGTTTATCGAACATGAATTAAATGTTCCTGTGCGATATGTGATCAATACGCACTACCATGCGGATCATGCCTGGGGCAATTGTTTTTTCCCGGGTGCGACCGTCATCGCGCACGCGCGCTGCCGCGACTATCTGATCGAGCGTGGCATCCCCTCCCTGGAAGCGGCCCAGAAACAGAATCCTGCCATGCGCCAAGTAAAGATTGTATTGCCGCACATAACGTTTACCGATGGGGAAGTGACTCTCCGAGTTGGCAAAAAGAATTTGATCATTTCCCTGGAATTAGGTCACAGTCTGGATGGCATCGGAGTGCTGGTGGAGGAAGATCGCATTCTCTTCGCCGGGGATGCATTTATGCCACTTCCCTATATTGTCGATGGCGACATCGACGAAATCATGGCTTCCATTAAACGAATTGGCCGCCTGGGACTTGAAAATATCGTGCAGGGACATGGGGATATTATTCTGCGCGGCGAGATCGATGCGGCAGTGAAAGAGAACTTAAATTATTTGGCTGCCATTAAGAGGGCCGTTAAAGCTGTGTCCAGGCGCAAAAATGCGATCGACCTTTTGGACGAAATCACTATTGAGGATTGTGGGAAGAGCCGCGTCTATTTGGGTGGCCTGGCACAAACATTGCATCAAAGAAATTTGCGGGCCTTGCTCCAACAAATGACGAAATAAAAAGCAACCGTCCCTCTCAAGGACGGTTGCTTTTTATTTGTTTGATTCTGCCCGTATTTCCTTCCTTGCTCTCAACCAGCCATTCAAACTGAATTTGACGACGCGTTCTTTCCCGGTCAGCAACTTTTTGAGATTGGGCCGCAAAGCCCACATCAGAAGGATTTCGGCGACAACCCCATACCAGATGTTCACCGGTTCGATCAATCCCAGCCAGGACCGTATTGCAAAGACCACAATTACGATCAATCCAATGGCCATGGTGGTCACGGACGCGATACCAAGGGTAAACCACACCAGAGCGCCCGCTAAAAACACAATCGGAAATATTGGAAGCCATAATCCCATCGCGCCGCCCAGTGCTGGCGCACCACCAGCGCCTCCATGAAAACGCAATTTGCCAGTTTCATCGCGACTAATCAGGAACACTGAATTATTATGTCCGAGGATGGCTGCTAGAGGGGCAAGCACATGCATCAAATGATTTTCAGGGAGAATCATCTGTGTCAGCCAGACCGAGGCGGCACCTTTCAAAATATCGAGAATGGCAGTTAGCAAACCTGCCCAAAACCCCGCTGCGCGCACGGCATTTGTCCCACCCGTCCGCCCGCTTTCTATGGTGCGGATATCCTTGCCTGTCTTGCTCTTGACAATCAAGAGACCAAAGGGGATCGAACCAATAATATACCCGATGATAACAACCCCAATGGCAATCAGTATCTGCATAGCTTTCTATCCTCCGGGATGAGTATAAAAATTGAAACACAATGATAGCAGGATGGTTTCTCTACTCAACGATTTGTAAGGGCACTTCAGTTGTTTTGCCATTTTCGATCCAAAAACCGCGTACTTCCCAGTGATCCTGGTTGCGTGACCAGATGAGATGAACAACCTCATAGGCTGCCTCTGCGATATCGGTCGCGGATGCGGTGTCAGGTCCTGCGGGATGCGAATGGAAGATTCCCAGGAAGTCGAGTTGGTTGGATTCAATCCAGTCGAAGGCGTTGAGCTGATCATACGGATCCATCACAAATCGTACGGCACTTTGAGCTTGATTCCGTACAAGGATCACCTTCTCCACTCGATCGTTTTTACCAGCCAGCAAGCCGCAGGATTCCAAAGGAGCATTCTGCTCCACATACTCCAACATCTCCTGCCAGTGTTTTTTGCTTACGATCAATTGTCGCTTCATTATTATTGAAATTATTGAATGAAGATTGCCAGCCCCCAGCACAATCCAATGACAATCGCAGGCGCGAGCACCGCGCGGCGTGCAGGTTGGTCCTCGCCAAGATTCGCGGCAATGTTGGTCAAACCATATAAGGCTCCGACCAGCATGAGTCCAAACTGGATCGGTGAAAGCGGCCAGTAGTGCAACCCGGAAGCAATTTGAGCACATACGAACGCAATGCCCAGCGCCCAGGCATATTCCCAGCGCCCCGTGAGGCGCA
>DATFQC010000300.1:0-2533 GCA_035264425.1 Anaerolineales bacterium | reverse complement strand
GATCTCCCACAAAAATCGAATGCCCATCTTTCATCACTGCAGCAGTATCCCGTTTGCTCATTTTTCCCTTGCCACTTGGCTTGAGAAATATTGATGGATGAACCCAAACCGGCTCATTCCAACCAAATGCGCGAATGATTTGCACATGCAACGGAAACGTTGGAATCCACTCGGCGCTTCGTATCACATGAGTAATCTGCATCTCGTGATCATCAACTAACGCGCCGAGATGATATGTGGGCAGTCCGTCCGACTTTAGCAGCACATAATCGTCAAGGTATTTGTTTTCCGTAACGATATCACCGCGCACGTGATCATGCGCAACCGTTGTTCCTTCGTAAGGCATTTTGAAACGGATTACATATTTCTCCCCAGCAGCAATGCGGCCGGCGGCCTCTTCTGGATCGATTTGTCGGCAAAGCCCGTCATAACGAATTCGTTCCACCTTGCGCGCTTCCTGCTCTTTGCGCATTTGGTCAAGTCGCTCTGGTGTGCAAAAACAGGGATAGGCATTCCCTTTTTCAACAAGCAAATTGGCATGGTGGTGATAAATTTCTCGTCGTTCGGTCTGACGATAAGGTCCATACTTTCCACCCTGCGAAGGACCTTCGTCAGGCGTAAGGCGTAGCCAATCGAGGCTGCGCAAGATCTCTTCTTCAGATCCTGGAACAAATCGTTTTTGATCGGTATCCTCGAAACGCAAAATAAATTGTCCGCCTGTTTGACGGGCGACAAGATAAGCAAAAAGAGCATTGCGGGCGTTGGCAAGATGAAATCTCCCCGTTGGGGAAGGGGCGATGCGAGTGCGTGCGGGTTTCAATCTAAAAATCCTCCATTTTTTGCCACAGAGTGTACGGAGAACAACGAACTCTAAAATTATTGTTCAAAATCTCAAGGATCACTATCGTTCAATTAAAATTCAAGTTGGCGGTGACGCATCGCCACACTTTCCACCAACCCAATGCCCAGCATCAGTGAAGTAAGACCACTGCCGCCATAACTAATAAATGGCAGAGGCAAACCAGATACAGGCACAATGTTCAAGTTCACCCCGATGTTAACCATGCCCTGAAAAAAAATCAACGTCGCCACGCCGTAGGCAATGGTCATCCCTGCCACGTCGCGTGCCTTTTGGGCAGCACGGATGCACCGCCATATTACCAGTACAATAATAACGATCACTAATAATGAACCCACCAGGCCAAATTCTTCAGAGACGGCAGAAAATATAAAGTCAGTGTGGCGTACTTTTAGGAAGCGCAATTGGGTCTGTGTACCGTGACCATAGCCCTTCCCAAACAAGCCGCCCGAACCAATAGCAATAAGAGCTTGCTGGACATTATAGGTCGCGCCGAAGGTCGCATTCGGGTCGGGTAAAATAAAATTCGCGATGCGCTGCTGCTGATATTCCTGCAAGAATGGGATTCGGATCCCCAGCGCTGAAAATCCCACAACGATTGAAATCAACAAGAAACCAATAACACCGAACAACAATAAATGCTTTAACTGGATCCCATTGAACCAAAGCAATGCGGCTAGAATTACCATCAGTACCACCACATTGCTCAAGTTGGGTTGTAGAAGAATCCAAATTCCTAAACCCATCACCCAAATAAAGGCAACGACTATCCAGCGCAAGTCACGAGGACGGTTTTGTGTTTTGTCAAAATAACGGGCAAGTAATAAAATGGCTGCGATCTTTGCGAACTCTGTTGGCTGGAGGAACAAAACTCCAACTGAAAACCAACGAGCTGCCCCGAACACTGCCTGCGCGCTCAGGAATAATGCAAAAAGCAAAACGCTCATAAGCAAGAAAATGGGACGATACAACGCCATCCAATAGCGGTAGTCAATGGCGGCGACGACAAAGATCAATACAAGACCGAGCCCTGCAAAATAGATCTGACGATTAATGAGCGGCAACAAAACTTCGTTTCCCGCCACCGCCGAACGAATCATAGTTGTGCCAAAAGCGGTAGCCAAGACCACCGCGCCCAGCAGCCAGAAATCAAAATATCGCCATGAAATATTACGAAGCATACCGGGGACTTACTTGGCAGACTTTCTGGCGCGTTGTCGACGTGCAGCTTTTAAGGGGATATCTGCCACGAGACGCTGGGAACGCCCATCATGTTCTACCCCAATCTGCATGGCCTGTGCATCGATCTCCACATGGCGCGATATGGTCGCGATCAAATCATCTTTAAGGGAATCTAGCTGGGCAGGAGTTAAATCGGTGCGGTCATGTATCAGAACGAGTTGTAGACGTTCTTTGGCGCTCTCTGCACTGTTTTTCTTCCCAAATAAACGGTCAAAGAAACTCATATCACTTCCTCCCCGCCAATCGTTGAAGCCGCTGCCAGAACCCCTCAGGCTGATCCAGATCGAGGAATGGAACTTTCTCACCGCGCAGACGCTTTGCAATATTGCGGAAGGCCTGGCCCGCTCTGCTTTTCGGGTCGAAGGCGACGGGTGCGCCGCGATTCGAACCAATGATGACATTTTCATCTTCAGGCACAATGCCGATCAATTC
>DATFQC010000299.1:0-5877 GCA_035264425.1 Anaerolineales bacterium | reverse complement strand
GGCTTCCGCCAATCCCTGGCCGGCGTATGCATTCCACGATTATCCTCGCCTCGGATTTTTGCTGCTTAATCAGACCAGCATTTCCGTTGTGTTCCCAAGCAAAAAGATCGCCGTGTTTCCCCATGCCGCGGATGTGATCGTTCTGGGGTGTCAACGCGATGGATATGTAGAGGCGCGCTGGATCGCCTTCCCAGCATTGGATTCTGTCTACTCGAGCGAGTCACTCGCAGAGACTTGTGCCCCTTAGCATGGATCGACTCGTGACCAAACTCCTAAAATGGTACAACGCCAACCAGCGGACTCTGCCCTGGCGTGGTCATCCCTCCGCCTATGCGGTCTGGGTATCCGAGATCATGCTGCAACAAACCCGCGTGGAAACGGTGATTCCCTATTTTGAAAAATGGATGCGGTTGTTCCCGGATGTCCAGGCGCTGGCAGAGGCTTCTGAGCATGATGTGTTGAATACGTGGGAGGGACTTGGCTATTACAGTCGCGCCCGCAATTTGCATAAGGCCGCAAAAATTGTAGCAGAACAGTTTCACGGTGAAATCCCACGTGATTTAACCGATCTGCGAAAGTTGCCAGGCGTTGGACGTTACACGCTGGGCGCCATCGCCTCGATTGCATTTGACATGGATGTTTCTGCGCTTGATGGAAATATCAAACGAGTGTACGCGCGCATCTTTGACATTGATCTGCCGGTTGATTCAGCAGCCGGTGAGAAAATTCTGTGGGGACTGGCTGATGAGTATTTGCCCCATGGACATGCCGGCGATTACAACCAGGCCTTAATGGACTTGGGCGCCACGATCTGTGTGCCAAAGAATCCGCGCTGTTTAATTTGTCCGGTCATGGAACTCTGCAAAGCCCGCCAGCATGGGACCCAGGATCAGCGCCCCGTGCTGAAACCCAAAAAGGAAGTGCCGCATTATGTCCATGCGGCGGCAGTGATCATCGAAAGAAAGAAAGTTTTGCTGGCGCAGCGTCCATCGCAGGGCCTGCTGGGAGGCATGTGGGAATTTCCAAATGGACGCGTGGATGGCGACCCGGCGAAAGGGTTATCCAGGGCCTTGAAAACGGTATACAGGCTCACGCTTAAAATGAAGCGAGACGAGAAAACCCAGAAGAAAGAAGCGCTGGGAGTGGTCCAGCACGGCTACTCCCATTTCAAAGTCACGGTTCATGTTTTTTCATGCGAGTTGATTGCGGGGCCGGAGGGAACAAATCTGAAATGGGTGCCGTTGAAAGATCTGGATAACTATCCAATGGGCAGAATTGACCGACAGATTGCAAAAATGATCGCAAAATAAATGCGAAATAAGTATTTCTTGAGATTGCCTCAAATACTGCTGACGAGGTACCGCATGCTTTATAACATGCGGTAGAATTGGAAAAAAATTTACTGATCGGGAATGATATGTCTACTAATAAAAGATCGATTGATCCAGCTATTATTGCAGCGCTCATCGGTGTGATGGGCACAGTTTGTGTAACGGCCGTCACACTTTATATAAACTACTTTGGGCCTCCACGTCAACCGTCACCCACTGCCATTGTGCAACCTACCTGGACTGTATCTGTACCTGCCACCGCGACGATTGCAAATACACCTGTTCCTACCGATACAGTCCCTGTGGGTGAGCCTAGTTCGACGCCTGCCCCTGATACGCCAACTCCTGAGCCGACCTTTACGCCCGCGCCCCCAGCAATCGGCTCAGATTGGTCAAACGGCTGTATCAGCGTTTTGTGGAAGCCTTACCCAACAGATATTGCAACCACAGAAAACAATGGTTGTCTGGCCGAACCTGTCCATGTTTTCTTTGCCGCGGATGGCCGTCTTACATTCCTGGTGACGGGCAGGTTTGACAACACCCAGGTCTACGGGATGTTTGCGCCCATTCCTGCCAATGGAACGGTAAGTATCAATACATTCCTGAGGACTTTGTCGGAAGGTGAAATTTGGATGGGTGTCTTTGCAGAACCAGATATCAATTCCCAGGGGATGGTGATTGTCATTCCGCCGGGTAATGTGAAGCAGCGCGTGCTCGCTCAAAAGACCATGCCCGGACAGACGGAGGTTCAAACAACGGCCTCGTTCGCAAAAGACCCACCGCTCTACGATGTCGTATTCGAACTCAGCAACGGCTCGGTCACGACCAAAATATTACGTGATACCGTGTTCAATGCCATTCCTGTTACTACAGGACAGCCGTGGTTATTTGTTGGCTATCAGGTGAAAAAAGGCAACAATCGTATTGATGCCGAGTTTCTAAACTTGTTTGTTCAGGGACAGTAAGTTGTAGGTCATACCTACCTAAATAAAAACAAAGCCCGACCAATTTGGTCGGGCTGTTTCTTTCCTATTAATTTATCCCTTGCTCAATGTGACAAGGACCATTGGTTTGCGCTTGGTCTCCTCATAAAGATAAGACCTGACCGCATTGATAATATCCTTTTCATTATCCCAGCCGCCACCGTTGACTGTTTGCAAAATACGCTTGCGAACTTCAGGGATCATTTCTTCCGCATCTTCGGGAGAAACAAAGCCGCGCGTGATAATCTCGGGGTCATGCAACAGACGCCCATTCAGTTTATCGACGCTGATATCGATCAGGAATATGCCGTTGCGGGCCAGTTTTCCACGCTCGCGCATGATGTCGTAATCCACTTCGCCAATCGATTGGCCATCCACAAAGACGTAACCACCGGGGATGCGCTCCCCCAGCCGGATCTTGCCTCCTGAGAGCTCGACCACCTGTCCATTTTCCACGACGATCACATCTTTTTCAGGGACGCCGACTTCGACGGCCAGCATGCCGTGGCGTCTCAATTGACGCAGCTCCCCATGGATAGGCAGGAAGTGTTTCGGTTTCACCATGTTGAGCAGCAATTTTTGCTCTTCCTGGCTGGCGTGACCCGAAACGTGTACAGGTGCCAGCGCGTCATAGATCACATTCGCGCCGCGCCGCAGCAGACGATTGATCGTCTTGCTGATCGTTTCTTCGTTTCCAGGGATTGGATGAGAAGATAAGACGACCGTATCATTTTGTTTCAAATCGAACTGGCGGTTCGTCCCGGCAGACAGGCGTCCGACAATGGAGGAGGGTTCGCCCTGCGAGCCGGTACACATCAACGCCACTTTATGATCCTGCATTTTCAATGCCTGATCGAGCGGGATCAGGATTTCATCCGGGATATCAAGGTAGCCAAGCTTGCGGGCGATCTTGACATTATCGATCATGCTGGAGCCAGCCAGCGCCATCTTGCGTCCATGTTTTGCCGCGGCATCCGCGACCTGCTGGATGCGCGAAATCAATGAGGCGAATGTTGCCACGATGACGCGCCCCGGCGCTTCGGTGAAGACTTTGTCGAACGCGGGTCCGATTACCATCTCTGATGGAGTCCAGCCGGGGCGTTCTGCATTCGTAGAATCGGAAAGCAGCAGGTCCACGCCGCGCTTGGAGAACTCCGCCAATTTGGCATAGTCCGTTGGCCAGCCATCTACGGGCGTGTGATCGAATTTAAAATCGCTCATGTGGACGATGAATGCGGCGGGCGTTGTAATTCCCAATCCAACCGAATCCGGGATGGAGTGGCAAATGTGGAAAAATTCCACTTTGAACGCGCCGATCTCTACTGATCCACCGGCCTCCACAGTATGGATGATGGCTTTGCTGTTGCCATTATTCCGCGCCAATTTGACCTCGATTAGGCCACGCGTCAGGGGGGTGGCATACACAGGCGCGGAGATGTCATTCAAAAGGTGATGGATCGCCCCAATGTGGTCCTCATGTCCATGCGTAATAACAATCCCCACTACCTTATTGGCTCTCTGACGCAAATAGTCATAATCGGGAATAATGTAGTCAATCCCGAGCATATCGTTTTTAGGGAACATGATGCCGGCATCCACAACCAAAATCTGATTGTTAAACTCGTAGGCCGTCATGTTTTTACCTACTTCCCCAAGTCCACCCAGGGGAATAATCTTCAATTTTCCGTGCTTACTCATACAAGTATATTTATCCTCACTTATTTAAAAATATATTTATCCGCCAAGGGCGGTTAAGGTCATTTCAAAGTGCCGCAACGCGGCTAAAAAAAGACCCTCGCTGACTTGCTCGCGAGGGATCAGACGTAGACGTTCGATTTTTCTCAAGCAGACGGCGTCTTAACGCCGAAAAAGTCAACTTCAACGCCCAGAAGTATAGCAGGATGGATGTAATTTGTAAAGCCAGCCTGGCGCTTGGTAATGATTACGCAAGGTTAACTACTCTGAGCTTTTTCTCAGATGGGATCTGCTACCGCGATCTTACTTCTGCCGCCGCTGGTGATTTTGGCACTTCCAGCCTGAATTCGATCTGTTTCTGCTGAATCCGCTTCTCAATTTCCTGCTTTTCTTCTCATCCAGCAGCGCTGACCGGATTTGCCAGGTGGACTTCTTCGGGCATCTCAAATTCCATCGCTGCTTTAATCATACCTTCGGCGATCCGCTCGATTAACATACCGTTATTTTACACAGAGACAAATTTTCCCGGTGATACAATCCTCTTCCAGGAGACCCTTTGGTATGCAATCCTCACGCTTACGCGCCCGTTATCGCTACATCATGGCATTCTTTGCTCGTGCAACAGCGAGTTTTATTTTTTGGGAAATTCTCTTACCGCGTCTTGGTTTGCGGGGCATGACCAGGCGCACGCGCTCTCAACGTTACAAGCAAATCGCGGCCCAGTTTCGCGCCATGGCGGTCCGTATGGGTGGCGTGATGATCAAAGTCGGGCAATTCCTCTCTGCCCGGCTGGATGTCCTGCCGGTTGAGATTACGGAGGAGCTTGCGGGTCTGCAGGATGAGGTTCCCGCGGAAGACTTTGGGGCCATCCGCAGGCTGGCGGAGGCTGAACTCGGCGCGCCGCTGGAAGAGAGATTCGAGCGCTTCGAATCGCAACCCTTGGCTGCCGCGTCCCTGGGACAAGTTCACCGTGCCCGGCTGCGCGCCGACGCGCCCGAGGCAAAAGAGTTTCAGGAGGTGGTGGTAAAGATCCAGCGACCGTTTATCGATCAATTGATTGACGTCGATTTTTCCGCGCTGCGGCGCGTCGCTGGCTGGTTGATGCGCTATGAACCCATCCGCAAGCGCGTGGATGTGCGCGCCCTGATCTCAGAATTGGAAAGCACCGTTCGCCGTGAGATCGATTATTTGTCCGAGGGCAAAAATGCTGAGACGTTTAGCAGGAACTTTGCAGAGCGAAAACGAATCCATGTGCCGCGCGTGGTTTGGAGCAATACCACCCAGCGCGTGCTCACCCTCGAAAATGTCTACGCTATCAAGATCACGGATTACGACGCGATCACTGCGGCTGGCATTGACCGCGGGCAGGTCGCCAAGGTCCTGATCGATACGTATCTCAAACAAATCATAGAAGATAGATTCTTTCATGCCGATCCGCATCCTGGCAATTTATTTGTGACCCCTATCCCGGCTACTGAAGAGAAAAAAGCCACCTGGAAATTGACTTTCGTTGATTTCGGTATGGTTGGGACAGTCCCCGAGCACTTAAGCGATGGCTTGCGAGAACTGTTGATCGGTGTGGGCACACGTAACGCGACAAAGGTTGTGCAGTCCTTTAAGACCCTGGATGTGCTCCTCCCGAGCGCGGATTTGAAATTGCTCGAGCAGGCCGAGTCACAATTATTTGACCGCTTTTGGGGTATGTCGATGAATGAGTTACGCAAAGTGGATCATCGCGAAATGCGTCAGTTTGGTATGCAGTTTCGTGAGTTGATGTATGAGATGCCCTTCCAATTGCCGCATAATCTCTTGTTGCTTGGGCGGACCGTCGCGATCCTTTCTGGGATGAGCACAGGCCTTGACCCAAA
>DATFQC010000298.1:0-4116 GCA_035264425.1 Anaerolineales bacterium | reverse complement strand
ATCGTGCTGAGGTACATTCCCACACGCAGACCAGTGACGGGTGCGTCGAGTTGATATTCCCATTCCACCGTGACCGGCTCTGTAGAGCGAACGGTATCCACAATTTTTCCGCTGCGATCCTTCAGCCGCAAACAGATCGGCTTGAATGGCGCGCTCGCAACTGGGATTTCGTCCGGTTCCCACACGCGTTCGCCGGATTCCGCCTGCCCAGAGGCGAGATAGTAATCTACCGCTTCCGGCGTGGGCGCGCGCTTGATGAGCTGTCCCTTTTTGAGGACGATGGCTTCCTGGGTTAGACGCAGAATCGCGGACATGTTGTGACTCACAAACAGGACTGTGCGCCCCTGCTGGGCAACATCATTCATTTTCCCGAGGCACTTGCGCTGGAATTCGGCATCGCCCACAGCAAGCACTTCATCCACCACCAGGATTTCAGGTTCAAGATGCGCCGCCACCGCGAACGCAAGCCGCAAATACATCCCGGAGGAATATCGTTTGACAGGTGTATCGATAAATTGAGAAACTTCGGAGAATTCGACCATCTCATCGAATTTCGAATCGATCTCAGTGCGCTTCATCCCCAAAATGGCACCATTCATGTAGATATTCTCGCGCCCCGTAAGCTCGGGATGGAAACCTGTCCCCACTTCGAGCAAGGATCCAACACGTCCACGAACACTAACAGTTCCCTCTGTGGGTTCTGTCACACGCGACAGGATTTTGAGCAAGGTGCTTTTGCCCGCGCCGTTGCGCCCTACAATGCCGAGCACTCTGCCTTCTTCCAGATCAAAAGAAATGTCTTTGAGTGCCCAGATAAAGTTATTATCTTTAGCAGCGGAGCCGTTCCTGGAACTGCCTGCCAGCGATCTGGCAAAACGGATCGGTGCTGTGAGTGAGTCGACAAAAACATCGCGCAACATCCCATAGCGAAATTTGGTCTGCGCCGCACCGATGCGGTAACGTTTGCCTAGACTCTTGACGCTGATTGCTGTTGCCATATTAGATGGTGTCCGCGAAGGTCTTTTCCATGCTGCGAAAATAAAACAAACCGGTAATCAGGATCAATATTGAAATACCGACAGAGATCCAGAGTCCCATATCCGGACCGTTACCAACTCCCAGCAACGCCCAGCGGAATCCATTGACCACACCCGCCATGGGATTCAACGAATACACAAGCTGCCACTTCTCTGAAATTGCCTTTGCGGAATAGCCAACGGGAGTCGCAAAAAACCAGAACTGGGTCAGGAAGGGAAGCACATAGTTCACATCCCGATACTTGACGTTGATCGCGGAGAGCCACAACGCGACTCCGGAGGCAGTAATGATCGCCAGCAGCAGAAAAAGCGGCAGGACCCACAGGAGATTCCAGGCGGGCGAAACATGGTAATAGAACATCAAGCCCACCAAAATCACAGATGCGACCGCAAAATCTACCAGCCCGGCGATGACCGAGGCCAAAGGCAGGATCAACTTCGGGAAGTAAACCTTGGTGATCATATTGTGGTTGGACGTCAGTGAACGGCTGCCCTGATTGAGCGCAGCAACAAATAGTCCCCAGGGAAGAAGAGCCGTGTATGCAAAAATCGGATATGGGACGTTATCGGTCGGTAGCTTTGCAACTTTGCCAAACAGGAAAAACATGGCCAGCATGGTTAATACTGGCTGAATGATCGCCCAGGCCGCACCGAGCAATGTTTGTTTGTAGCGGACCTTGATATCGCGCCAGACCATAAAAAAAACGAGCTCACGGTACAGCCACAGGTCACGCAAGTTCAGCGCGGTAAATCCTGTGGACGGTTTGATGTAGATTGTGGTCGGTTCGTGTTTTACAAGTTCAGTCATAATCTTCATTCTGTCATTGCGAGCCCATCGGGCGAAGCAATCTCCAAATTAATGAAGGGATTGCTTTGGTCGCTCACCTGTACTGCACAGAACGCACGATTTGCCTTGCAAATCGGGTGCAAGTGTCGCTCCCTCGCAATGACATTATTTAATCTTCTCTCTGTTCGCTTTGAACCAGTCAATGGTGCGTTTCATGCCTTCTTCAAATGAGACCTGCGCGCTCCAGCCAAAATATTCTTTGGCGCGTGAGACATCCAGTCCGCGGCGCGGCTGCCCGTTGGGTTTATCTGTTTGCCAGGTGAGTTTGCCCTCGAAGCCAGTCATCTTCGCGATCATCTCGGTCAAGTCCTTGATCGAAATCTCATAACCAGAGCCCAGATTGACAGGCTGGTCACCATTATATTTTTCCGCAGCGGTAACGATTGCATCCGCAGCATCTTCAACGTATAAAAATTCGCGCGTCGGAGAACCATTGCCCCAAACCAGAAGTTCCTGGTCACCACGTTCACACGCTTCTATCGCTTTGCGAATCAACGCCGGGATGACATGCGAGGACTGCAAATTGAAATTGTCTCGTGGACCATACAGATTCACAGGCAACAAAAAGATGGCATTGAATCCATACTGCTGACGATAGGCCTGCGCCTGCACCAGCATCATCTTCTTGGCGAGACCATAAGGAGCATTCGTCTCTTCCGGATAGCCGATCCACAAATCGTCTTCTTTGAAAGGGACAGGCGTGAACTTGGGATAGGCACATACGGTTCCAATCGCGACAAATTTGCCGACCCCGTTTTTATAGGCCTGATGCATAAGCTCCACACCCATGATCAGATTTTCGTAGAAGAACTCAGCGGGATGCTCACGGTTTGCGCCAATGCCACCCACATGGGCGGCGAGATGAATGATGATCACCTTCTGTGGATCAACATCTTTCAACGTATCCGTGTACAAACGGCGGATATCATTTGGGTCAACAAGGTTGTAGTTCTGGATGCGTGGAATAAAAATGCGCTCCGCGGTGGCGCCGCATTGTTTCAGCTTTTCAATGACAAATGAACCGAGGAAACCTGCGCCGCCGGTAACGATTACTGTCTTATCGTGCCAAAAGTTTTCTGTCATACTTCTCCTGCCTATTGCACAATAAATTGAGCGTTGCGATATCTTTCATCGGTGGGGTTTCGAATGATCCCCGCTTTTAACGCGAATAATAACTCGCGAATACCATCATCGACATCCAGAGTGGTCTCAAAGCCAAGCGTCTTCTTGATCTTCGCGAACGATACAGTGATATCACGCATGTCGCCGCCGAACGTCAAATCCTTGTACTCAACAACCGTTTCAGGCATGCGCTTGAGAACCAGCCGCACAATATCATCCTTTGAATAATTTCCCTGATCGGTACCCAGATTGAATACCTCCCTGCAGACTTTCGATTGTTCCGCTTCCAAACCTATGATCACGCCGCGCACCACATCCCGAATGTGAACGAATGAACGTGAATATCCACGTTGATAAATGATCAACTCACGTTTTGTGAATGCCTCGAGCACAAATTGATTGACGATCAAATCAAAACGGGTGCGTGGCGAAATTCCATACAAGGTGGCGAATCGAAAAATCAAGGGAGCGCAGGAATCATCTTTTTGCGAGAGCAAAAATTCCTCGGCCGCAATCTTTGTCTCGGCATACAAGGATTGGGGATTGAGGGGAGAGTCTTCCGTAACTGGTTTGCCCTCGGGCGATAACCCATAATTGCTGTAGGTGGATGAAAACACGAATCGCTCCACGCCCAACTCTGCTACCTGCCCGAAGGTGGTTTTTGTAGCCTCGACGTTATACCGCCACGCCACCTGCTTCCCCACTGCCTGACAGGCGGGGAAGCCTACGATCGCCGCCAGATGGACAACGGACTCAGGCTTCGGCCAGTCATCCCGAATGGAATCCTTGATGGCGCGCGGCTCCGTCACATCTGTTTTGACAAAATGAAAATTCGGATGAGGCAAAAAGGGAACCAGTGATTCGCCGCCGAAGAGAAGAGAGTCAAGGACAGTCACACGGTAATTGGCGCGCAGCAGCTCCGAGGTCAGGAGGGAACCGATATATCCCGCGCCTCCCGTGATCAACACATGGCGGTCACTCATTTTTTTCCTCTATATGCAACACTACCTTAAATCCTTCCACTTGCAAAACAGGCACATTCTTGTCAGTAACAACGCTGACACCATGCTCTAAACAAGTCAAACGGCAGATATCCGCTACATCGCCTTT
>DATFQC010000297.1:0-6200 GCA_035264425.1 Anaerolineales bacterium | reverse complement strand
AGCGCAAGCGTATCCACTACGCCTTGACGGAAGAGGGGGTGATCGTCTGCGATGATCAGAGTTATCTCATTCATCCTTTACCTGTTGATGCAAAAAATCCTAGTATCAGTATAGCACAGGAGCGACCTGCGGGCAATTTATCAGTCCCGTTCTACATTTCAGTTTCGTAATAAGCATTACTTCCAGCGGTAAACGTGCATATTTTCGTCAAAATGAAGCGCATCAAATTCAATCCCTGCCTCAAAAAGAGACACATGCTGCGCCGTAAGACGTGGATATAAACCAGGAAAAGAGACCAGATAATCTACTGATTTCGAATTAAGATATTCGGACAGGCGAGTCTCGTCCCGAATAAAAGGAACAACATCTGGCGTAATCAGACCCGCCATATCTATTAAAGGATTTGGAACATAAAATCCGAGTGCACCAATATCGTGTACAGCAAGCCGCGCATCAGGAGGAATATTCTGTTGAATCCACTTTGCGGTTGTTACCATCTCGCTTTCAATCCAAAAAATATCATACGCATTCTGGCGGGCTCCAATAAACTCGAAGGCAAGACATAGAACTGCGGTAACTACATGCCACAAGAATCCGAGGCGCTTGTCTGTCCTAGGAGAAGTAACAATCTCAAGCAATCCTAGAATCCCCCACAAGTAGAGGATGGGCAAAGCGGGAATGACATATCTCCCATGTTGATAGGCAGGCAAACGGGCGAAGTAAATGGCAATATATCCAATAAACCAAATTAAACTTGCCAACGCCCCCAAGTTCCGCGCACTAATTTTCTTGCCAAGCCAGACTAATGCAGCAGGGATAAGGGCAATAAATGGACTGGCAAGTATCGGCCAGAGATAATTACTGACCCGTGCCGCAAACGTCTGTGACAACCAGAATGGTTCAAATTCTGCCTGCTTGGCATAGAATGTATTTGGCATGGGGTTCCCAGAAAGTGCAAGATTAAACAGCAAATAGGGAAGAAACAACGCGCCAAAGCCAATCAACGTTTTCAGTATTGCTTCACTGCGCAGACGCCACGTTTTCTCAGATAAGAAGGCGACAAACAATATTGGGCCCAGTAGCGTCAGCCCATCGGGGCGAACCCAGATGCTTAAACCGGCAAGCAAGCCCAAGGTTAAGTAGCGGCGCGAACCACCGAGTAAACTACCCAATACCACCAGGATGATGAGTCCATGCAAAAGCGTTTCCATTCCAGAGACAGCAGACCAGGTCAAATGCCACGCAAAGACGAAGAATAAGCCTGCCCAGGGAACGCGCGATGTATAGGATGACACGAGTCTTCTGGCAAGATTCTCGGCATAAACAGCCAATAAAGTTAAGACAGCCCAGCCAAGCAAATATGTCCAGACGTACGGAGCGAGGCCAATGAAAAATCCAATCGAAAGAAGAACGGTCCAGAGCGGTGCAGTGGAGCCAGCCGAGCGTTCTCCGAGTCGAAATGCCCATTCCCGATGTTCCGCTAAATTGCGGGCGTAGGTTAGATGAATCCATGAGTCATCGAGTGGAAATCCAATACGAAAAATCAACTCACTGGAAATCAAATAAAAAAGAACTGCGATCAGAGCAGCAATAGCAATCACAACCCAGGAATCAACGCGCCACTTCAATGCGGTAGAGCTTTGCCTCATTGACTTCTCCTATATAAACAAATGAAGGGTTGCTATGCGGTTTATCATATAAATCCTGGATGGTCGGGAACGTACCACCCTTTTCGATAACAAGATAGCGCGCATCGAACTTTTTTGCAACAGACAGAATTGTAGACTCATCCCCAAAAGGCAAGGCCACGCTGGAATGCCCAGAAGCGATGAAATAGCCTGGTGGATTTCGAACAATCACAACGTCCTGCGACTGAATCCCATTATCAAGCAACATTTTCTCCACTGCTGGATAAATAAAGTCATCCTTGGCCCATCCGCTGGATATCACGCGAAAATTGACGAGATAGACCGTCATAAAAATCGCAAGCAGAACAAGCATGCCTTGAAGAAAATAAGGCGCATTCTTATCAGTAAATCGACCATGATCACGCGCCCATGAAATCACTATATCCAAGCCAATGGGAGCTACGACCCACCAATACGGTTGAAACGCCGCGCCCGCATGAAAGAAACTCCCGCGCGAACCGGCAAATGGAAAGATGATCGTCATCACAGCGAATAGGAGCAGCCAGCCAGTGACCGCGATCTTTGTCCGTAGATCGCGGCGTAACTGCCATAACCCGATCAATATAAATGGAAACAGAAAGATCCCGCCTTGTGCGCCGAACGCATTCCCAAAATTGGCAGAGAAGGCGCGAATGCGATTTTGTACCGCCGAGTCCCAGCCTGCCTGGATGAAGGATTCGCGCGTCAGGCTTTCAGGCGGATAGATAAAGGTCTGGTTGTAATTTTGGAGCCAGAGCAAACGTCCTCCGCCCGGGGTAAGCAGAGAATCGAAAAGATTCATAGTGCGAACATGCCAAAAACCCATCGTGAGCAAATAACCGGCAATCACAAGAAAACCCGCCGGAACAATCAACCTCAGCCATTCTCTTAAAGTGTTTTTTGTTCCCTCATTATTATGAGTGAATTTCCACATGACTGTTAAGCCAGCCAGGCCAAGCCATAATAAACCATCACTTCGAGCGAGGGTCATTAAACCAGCGAGCGCGCCCAGTGCAACCGAGATCCATTTTTCACGTCGTGGGGCAAAAAGCAAGAACGCGCTCCCAAACAACATATATAACGCGTAATTATCTGGCACTGGCATGAAGGGTGCATAGTAAAGCGAAAAAACCGATAGAAATCCAGACACCATCGCGAGCCGGGTTTGACGGGAAACACTAAAGGCAAGTGAGGCTGTCAACAACGGCACACAAGCTGAAAGGAGAAGGAACGGAAGGTGTCCAGCTGCGTATGTCGATTGACCGGTGATCCACATCCCGAGCGCGGAAACAATCGAGGCGAGCGGCATCCAGTAGGTGTGGGAAGGATGAGGCAACTTCGTCGGGTCATCCAAGTAGTTCCAAAGATAAGGCTCGGTAAAACCATGACCTGTTGCAAGTTGAACGCCGCCAGAAAAGTAATAATCTGCATCCATGTAGCCAGGCAAAGATTGAAAGCGCGAGACCGTAAAGGGAACAATTAATCCGATCGCAAAAAGGATTGCGTAATGACGCCAGTTCATCGGCGCGCTCCAAGTTGATCGGACCATGTAAGCGGAGCATGGAGCACCCACCAGCGCATCCAGTAAAGACCAGCAACGGCAGCAATAGGCGGCAATACCACCAAGATATCGGTAACCAGAGGGTCATAAATCAGGACCGTCCGAATATATAACCCAAAGGGAATGAGAACAACAAAGAGAAATACAAGAACAATCCTGGCGACCTGATAGCGTCTCCAGCGTTCCCATATCAGCGCCAGGATCAAAATAAACGGCAAGATTAGGACCACATAATTGGAGGGAAACATTGCCATGCCCATAAGCGGTGTCACTGCCAGTGAGAGAGCCGCTGTCCACACCACACGACGAAAATGTGCTTCGACTGAGCCAAGCCACTCAATAAAAAGAATAATTCCTAACCCGATGGAGACAATTTGACCAGCAGGAATTTTGGAATTGGGAAACCATCTTGCGAAAATGTGACCAAAGTTCAGGTTTGCACTTCGATACCAATCTGAAAGAACGGCACGGATATAGGGCAAACCCCACCCTGAATCAGTAAGAAATGAAACGACAAGCAAAACAAAAAGTGACATTCCAAATCCCGCCAATACACCCCAGCGATGGTTCGCAAACACGAAGACAAAAATAAACAAGACAAAGAGCCCACCAACTTCCCATTGATAAGCTACCAAGGACAGGAGAACACCGGCCAGTTCGTCAGAGTGAGCGCGCAGGGCAACCAGAATACTTAAGTAAATAAAAATGAAAAACGCTGCGGGCGTTGAGGTAAAAAGGGCATCGAAACTAAAATAATGAAATAGTCCATATCCGAGCAGCAAGATGTAAAGCCAACGCGGCGGCTGCCATTCTGACAAATTCAGAGCTAAAAGGGTTGCCCCGATCAAAGCAGCTTCAGAGAGCAACATCCATATGCCGCGCGCCAAAGCAAAATCCCGAATGAAAGCAAGAGGGATATAGAGCAACACAATATAAAACGGATCATTCAACACGTAGGTATATTCATCTGCAAATGCCATCCGGTCATAGGCTACTTGCTGGGTGCGACGGGCAATTTCACTACCATAAGGTTGAACTTGTTGAATCAATAAAACTGCGCCCCCCTCTGGCATCACTCGCCCACCTTTCACACCTCGGGATGCATCGATTTGCTCAATGAGAAAAGCACGTGCCCCACTCCAACGCATGAAGAACCATTCCCCACCCGGCAGGACGCGTGCCAATGCGATATTCGCTGACAAAATGACAACCAAAATGAATAGCAAAACCGCAAGAAGACGGACCTCTTCTATGCTCAGCCATTTTCGAGATTTCCTTATATCTTTAAAGGCCATTCGTTATTTAATGACGAATCGAAAGATGGGCCGTGCAGGGGAATAGCGCGCGACTTCCTTAAACCCAGCTTGCTGGAAAGCTGAAGCAGTGCCTGTGTAAATGAAAGGAGCAGGCATATCTTTTTGAGCATCTACAGGATAACCTTCCACGATCTTGCCACCCTGCTGCCTTGCGTGTTCGACTGCGGCCTTTAGCAACTCCACAGTGATCCCATTTCGGCGAAATTTCTTTGCTACGAAAAAGCAAGTCACCGACCAAACTGGTTGATCGTCAACGGGCTTGAGAGCGCGTGAATGTGTCAGTTTGGGATAGGCGTCACGAGGTTCGACGGCGATCCATCCCACGACTTCACCGTGCAAATAAGCCAGCAGGCCAGTGACAACGCCTGAATCCACAATGGACTTGTGCATTTGCCGCGTCTCATAACCTCGGGCTTCCTCGTAAGCTTTGCCGCGCAACTTCCAGAACATGCACCAACAGCCAGCGCAGGCGCCGTTGGGACCAAAAAGTTCTTCAAAATCAGTCCATAGATTTCGTTTGAGGGGTTTAAATGAAAGTTCTGTCATTTTATGGCACAATAATGTTTAAGCATCTTGGAAGAATTTGGTATTCAAAATTTTGCATCCAATCCGGAAACAATTCCCCATCGGTGTGGGCAGGAGAAGGCTGGTCAAGATAGATGGAAATACGCGTCGCGTGAACTTCCTGCATGCCATCCATATCAACATAGCTGCCTTGGTCTTCATTAAATGCGCGCGGCAAGGCTTGAAACAAACCAAGACGTGTAGCACGATAACCAAAGGCGAGGGTCAGCTTTCCATCGAAGAGGTCAGCATGAGGCGTCATAAAGAAACCACCGGTCCGTCGCCCATTTCCAATGGAAATTAAAGAAATCTTACCGTCAAATTCCCCGCCATCCCATTTGATATTTGCCTGCCACTCCGGTTTATCCATGATGGCCTGAACCGCCGCAACAAGATACCGTACAATCCCTTTGATCCAATGGATTTTTTCATGTTTGATGGTCACATAGGGTTCCAGACCTGCTGCGGAATTATTAACAAAATAATGATCATTGAGCTTTCCAAGGTCCATGGCCTTTGTTTTTCCTGCCGCGATAATTTTGGCAGCCTCTGTCAAATTCGTGGGCAAGCCCAACGCAAAAACCAGATCGTTGGCGGAACCGGTGGGCATAATTCCCAAAGGAACCAATTGTGACCTGGTAGACTGCGCTGCTTGTATCAATCCATTCGCCGCATCACCGACCGAACCATCTCCACCTGCAACGATCACTGCTGAACACTTTTCATAAACTGCTTGTTCTGCAAGCTCGGCAATCTGTCCTTTTTTTTGCGAGATGACCAAATCAAAATCCACGCCGGCAGCCTTAAGAGCAGCCTCGGTTTCGGGCCAACGCTTCTGAGAATTCCAACGATTTGAAAATGGATTTAGTATTACTTTGGCTGTCATCGACCCTCCACCAAGTGGGTTCCATCAATTTTACCCCGTAGATTCCAATGCTTGAATTGCGAAAGTAAAACTGCAACGAAAATAAAGGTGCAACCGAAGATTTGAATTGCAATCAATCGTTCATTTAGAATCAGCCAACCGGATAATACAGCGAACACAGATTCGAGACTGAGGATCAGAGCGGCATCCGCAGGTGGAGTGTGTTT
>DATFQC010000296.1:0-4172 GCA_035264425.1 Anaerolineales bacterium | reverse complement strand
AGTGGTTTGGTCCGATTTGCCACCCCATCTTATGTCCTACTCTTTATGATCATCTCCTCCCAACCATTCACTTTTCTTGAATCACCCCATTGGACAGATTACGCATTGCTTGATAGTGGTGATGGTTTGAAACTCGAACGCTTTGGTAACTATGTTTTTGTTCGCCCTGAAGCACAAGCGATGTGGAAGCGCTCGCTTGACGCAGAATGGAAACAGGCCCATGCAGTTTTTCAACCTACAGGAGAAGAAAGCGGCGGTCATTGGGATTTTAAGAAGAAGGTCGATGAGAAATGGGAGATGAGATATATCCTCGACCCCTCTCGTGTTGAAAAGGGAGAGTTAAGGTTTTGGGCCATGACGACTCCTGGCCGACATTTGGGCGTGTTCCCTGAAGTTGCCGCGCATTGGGATTGGTCTAGCGGATTGATCGCTCCGTCGAAACGAGAAATCAACGTCTTGAACTTATTTGGATATACAGGACTAGCGAGTCTAGCGGCAGCGGCAGCGGGAGCCAAAGTGACTCACGTGGACGCTTCAAAAAAATCAGTGAGCTGGGCGCGTGACAATCAGGCCCTATCCAATCTGGCAGAGAAGCCTATCCGCTGGATCGTGGATGATGCTTTGAAATTCGTCGAACGGGAAGCGCGCCGAGGAGTTAAGTACGACGGCCTCATTCTCGATCCACCAAAATTCGGGCGCGGACCCAAAGGCGAGGTTTGGGAAGTATACAAGTCGCTGCCAGACCTGTTTCAAGCCTGTCGTGAATGTTTGAGCAAAGACCCATTATTCGTTGTGACAACAATCTATGCAGTGCGTGCCTCCGCCATCCATGTGGCGCAGGCGATGGAAGATATGATGAACGGGTTTGAAGGGAAGATCGAAATGGGAGAATTGGTCACACGCGAGCAAAGTGCAGGGAGGTTACTATCACAGGCAGTCTATGCGAGATGGGAAAGCTGATAAAACGCCTCGTGCGGTTTGAGTATTCTACGTCTTCTTCTTGTTCCTGGACATCAAAATACTTTCCAACTCCGTCAACCACTCCAGGGATTTGTCCCAGCGCTTGCGGGGATAGACCGCAAAAAGCTTATCAGGTCTGTCCCATTTGGGTCCGGGCGGGCCTGACTCGTCCTTCAGTAGACTCTTCACTCCCCACAAACCTTTATATTGCACCCAATCAGGTTCCGGCGACAAAAGGACCTGCTTCCACTTATCGGATCCCGGATGTACCACCTGCCGGTTAGACATAACCCGCTTGAGATAGCTGCTGGACCGGCCGATCTCTTCACTCCGAATATCTCCCTCATAGCCAATCCGCAAGCCATCGCCTGTGGCAATTTCCATTGGCAGGCTCACCATGTAATGATCCGCCTCATCACGCAGATTCTCGAAGCTCTGCTCCGTCAATGCCCTGGCAGGATGCATCGTTAACTCATTCAATGCGATCTGGCGTTCCCTCTCGCTGGGGTTGAAGAGCATGAACAAAAAATGGATCAAGCCATCCGCCCAATAAATGAAGCGTTGAAAAAGTCCTTCATGGAACAGACTGGCAGAACGGATGATCTCCGGTTTGCTGTAATTAGCATGAGATCCGAGCGCCACATAAATGAGCGGATGTGTTGTTACCTTTCCATCTTTATCTTTGACACAGCGCGCATCCTTCCATAATTCGATGGCGCCTGTGCCATGTTGTGAGACCAGGAGTGAATAAGGCTCGTCATTCTTTATGTAAACGGCGACCATTTCCCAGTCACCTTCGTGATGGTTGATTCCATTCGCAGCAAGTCGCCAATCGTTGAAGGCATAGAAGAAATGATATTGCAGGCTTTGCCAGGTATTGCCCTCCACGTCCTGCCAGCGCGCGACCCGCCCGTAGTAAACGGGTTGAGGCTCTTTCTGGAGAATTTCCGCGTACTGCTGAAATGATTTGCGCGCGATCGTCTCCGTGGCGCGCGAAAACATGTCCATGATGACGCCCGGTGCCTGAGGAATGATGGTATCGAAGATAAACTTCATGACCCGCACAGAAACATAAAAGAGCGCAAAAACATAAAGAGGCAGCAGCACCAAATATTCCACCTGAATACTGACAAATTTATGCGGGGTCAGAAAAAACCAAACCGGAACCGCTTCGAGAATGAAGAAAAAAAGGGCAACCAACGCAGCGGGAAAAAATCGCAGGCGAATGGGGGAAGCCAGAATAAAGATAATGAATGCAGCGACCAAGGCCAGAACTGCAGCCGCTCCCACGCCCTTCCAGCCTAGTGCAAACCAACCTATAACAATGATCAGTGCTGATGAGATTCCCCATCCCACCCAGACATCCGAAGCAATCAACGGGTCATTGACGAAGCGCAGAAAATATTCCGCGCTTTGCAGTTTTCCGATACGCTCAATCAATGGCTCAGTGGAGTGGGATAACAGGCCAACCACCCCCTGGGGCCCACTTGGAAGAATCATACATTTTTCGAGATATGGCTCAACCGCCATAGGGAAGAACCGTTCACTTTTTGCAAAACGCAGAACCGGTTCATATTTTTTCAGCAGTTCAGAATCATCCATTGATCATTAGATAAAGACATAAAGGTTTTTAGTATGAATCGGTGCCGGAACTTGCGAAGAAACCTATAGGGTCCACCTGTTATTGGAAGTATCCCAGCGCCATCCTGAGACGCTGCTCTGTATCGTCTGGCGCATCCTTGGGCAGAGACTGAATCGCGGATTGCGCCTCCACCACGGAATAGCCCAGAGCAGTCAGCGCGGCGAGGACTTCGCTATCCGTATCAGACATCGAGGCCATCGTTGCCAGTGTATCCATGGGTTTGAGTTTGTCTTTCAAATGAAGTGCCATCTTTTGGGCAGTTTTCTTACCCACACCCGGTACACGACTCAACACATCTGCCTCATCCGCAAAGACCGCCCGCTGAATGGAGTCTAGAGTCATCGTAGAAAGCACGGAGAGAGCCACTTTGGGTCCCACACCATCCACTCCGAGGAGAATGTTGAAAAGTTCACGTTCTGATTGCGCCTCAAAGCCATAAAGGGTCAAGGCATCTTCCCGGACGGCCAGATGGGTATAAAGCAAAAGAGATTCACCCGCTTTTGTTCGGCTACGTACAGGCGCAGGAACAAAGACGCGCAGGCCCACTCCTCCGACTTCGAGGATCAAGGCATTTTCTTCGATTTGTGTTACTTCACCGCGGAGAGTTGCTATCATAATTTGAATTATACAGGAGGCATCAATTTTGCAGGATCGAAATTAACGCCTTCTATGATGATTACCGTCATGCCTGTTTCGGATCCAGATTCATGCCATTCTTCCCTTTCCCAATATGCTGCCTGTCCTGATTTGAGCAAAGTTTTGTCAGAAGTTTTACTTCTCACCCATCCTTCTCCCTGAACTACCAAAAATAACTGTGGGAGTACGGCTTGATGATATCCAATGACACCACCAGGAATTAGATAAGCACAATTAATCACAGATTCATCAAACAAATGCACAATCCTAGAAATCATAAAGCCTGAGCTATTGTAACGGTCAATGCTTTTTCCAACCTCGCGATCAAACCGAAACATCTTCATTCTGCATCATATCTTTTTGTATTTAAATGTGTAATTGCAATCGCCAAAGCATCGGCAGCATCATCAGGTTTGGGAATGGAATCAAGCTGCAATAGGGCCCGCACCATTTCCTGTACCTGCCTCTTTTGAGCTCCTCCATAACCCGCGACGGCCTGCTTCACTTCATTCGGAGTATATTCCAGCGCTTCGATTCCAGATTGTTCCAAACATAACATCACTACACCACGCGCCTGCCCAACGGCAAGGGCTGTCGTCACATTCCTTGAGAAGAACAGCTTTTCGACTGCGGCGGTTTCCGGTTTATTCTCCTGCAGCAGGCTCCGTAATTCATCATACAGCATCACCAAACGGGCGGAGGCAGTCGCTTCCTTGGGAGTGAGGATCACGCCATATTTAACAGCCACCAAGCTTCCATCCGGCAGCATTCGTATAAATCCATAGCCTGTGGTTGCAGTACCAGGGTCTATTCCTAATGCAAGGGTCATTTAAATAAATTACCACAGAGACAAGCAGACCCAGAGAGTTTTTCTCCGCGTCTCCTCTGGCAGCAACCACCAGAACTGATGTGCAACTCTGTGGCTAATCCTTAT
>DATFQC010000295.1:0-3844 GCA_035264425.1 Anaerolineales bacterium | reverse complement strand
TTAACCATCGCAACCAGACCAGGTTTATCAAATATCAAGGACGGATCTATTTCAGTAATAATGTAATATCCGGGGTTGCCTTTGCCTGTTCCGCTGGGGTCGCCCGTTTGCGCAAACAGATCAGGGACCACGCGATGAAATGTTATGTTATCGTACCAGCCATGGCGAGCTAGAAAGAGGAATGAATTGACCGTCATCGGTGCCTTATCGGCAAACAACTGCAGGACAATGTCGCCTTTCTGTGTATGCAACGTCGCGAGATATTGTTTGTTCTGTTGCACGGTCACAGCCGGGCAGGAAGCAAATTGCCGTGTTCCCAGCACCATCAATTGGATAATATCGTTAAGGCTACTGTGATCGCGCGGTCCACCATAGATTTGTCCATTGATCAGGATAAAGGGTGTACCGGGCAACCCAATTTTTTGACCCGCCTCCCACGCTTGCTGAACGTCCGCAACGATATCTTCTCGTTTCAAATCGGTCTGGAATTGATCCACGTTCATTCCTAAAGCCGACGCCTGTGCGCTGAGCCATTGTTCGAAATCCGCCACCGACAACTTGACCCAGCTTTCCTGCTGCGCGTAGAGCAAGTCATGCATCTCCCAAAATTTATCCTGTTCCCCGGCGGCTTCGGCCGCCTGTGCAGCGATGGCTGCTTTATCATTAATGCTCATCAATGGGAAAATGCGACTTACCACACGCACTTCCTGCGG
Source organism: Anaerolineales bacterium (assembly GCA_035264425.1). Classification (GTDB taxonomy): domain Bacteria; phylum Chloroflexota; class Anaerolineae; order Anaerolineales; family Villigracilaceae; genus Defluviilinea. The sequence goes on along the minus strand of DATFQC010000295.1, from coordinate 3,131 downwards.
ATGCTCTTCGAGCAATTGATCGATCACTTTGGCAAGCAGGCCGCTCCGCAGATCCTGATAATCGCTGTATTCTGTAATGGTGGCGATCGGCTTTTCTGCGCCGCGCACGTGATCCGTTTCACTTTCTGGAGCAAAAAGGGAAGGTGTATCTGCGCCCGGCGTCGGCGCGACTTGAACGGTCGTGCATACCGGTGGAGTTGGAATGATGAGGCTTGGAATAGCAGACGAAACAGTGGTGGGTGAGACGGATGATGTAGAACAGGCCGAGAACAGAAAGGAGAGAAAGAGGAAGGAAAAAAGTTTACGCATGTTGAATCCGGGAGTTGACAATCTTTGGTGAAAACCCACGCAGCAAAGCTATGCAATTAAGCGGCTGTCATTCTTTGTTCATTTAATAGCTTGTTGGAGTTGCTGGAAAGAGGTCATCCACGCGATCGTGTTGACGAAGTCCGCTAAAGAGGCACTTTGAGCACGCAATGCGCGCACAGCCGGCCCAACCGGGTCTTCACCGGCCGCACCGCCCGGAACATCGGCATAAGCGCCGTGAAAGGCAAAGTAAGCCTGGTTCAATTTGCGGATGAGGTAACCGTTATCCCAAAAGACCTGCCTGCGTTTCTCCATATAGGATTCCGCTTCTTCGATTTTTCCATCAGACAGCAACTTGTCTGTGGTGACACGAGTTTCGTGCATTTCTGCGCGAAAGTCGAAGGGTGGAGTATCGTTGGGCTGATTCGCTGGGTTTAATGATATCAAGTTGCGGGTAGAGGATGATTTGAATAATTCCGGATAGTATTTTTTTAATACATAATTCCCAACTTCACCTCCCACGATGGAGGCAGTTGTCTCGTTCATGGTCCGCAGTTCAGGCGTCGTGCTGTAATTGATTCCCAGGGGCCGAAGGTTCAAGTAATTGTGCGTCCATTCGTGGGCGATCGTATCGAGCGTCCAATTCAGATCGGTCGTTTCCATGACCATCGTTGGATAAACACCAACCCCCCCGATGGGCACCACCAGCGTTGAGACATTCAGTGATTTTGCGACCTCGTCTTCAAGCTTAATCTGGTTGTCAAGCGTCAGAGTGGGCAGAACGGAGATATTGGCAGTTTGCTGGATTACGTTCCGTGGCGAAACAATGAGTGCCAGCGGCGTGGAGGAAATATGATAGAGAACAGGTGGGACAGGTTGTCCACTGGTTGTGAGTCCCAGGGTTGCCAGCGTGTCGCTGATCTGGCTCTGCAGGGTTGCCTCGGCAAGCGGTGCAAGTGAATTTTGACGGACGATCAGTTCATCGCGTTGAGCACGCACATAGGCGCTGGCTGACTCTTTGTCAGTAACGGCCGGGTCAGCAAAGATCTTTTCGACTTGCTGTTCCGCCTGTATAAGGTTTTGCGTGGCGCGCAGATATTCAATGACAATCTCTTTGTTTGTGCCGCGATCAAACAAATAAGGGAGTCCCACCGCGCCCTGTTCGAATTTAGTCCAAGCTGCGTTCCAAACCCAGTTGGGGTAATCAAATTCAATCTCGCGTGTGAAGGAGCGAACTCGGTCTGATGTACCTGTCAATTGGGGAGCATCTGCGGTTGCTGCAATCAGTACCGCCAGGGTAAGTGCCAGGAAGTCCACGATGCGTAAAATACGATCAAGCATTCGATGATTATAATCATAAACATGGACGGACAGTTTTATCACTGGCAGTCCTTAGAATTCTCTAAATATCTTGGTACTCATCAACTTTGCGAGATTCTATAAGTTTGCCGCGCCGCTGATTGAACCGGGGATAGTGGGCTTTACTTATTATTTTTTTAGGTATTCATCTATTGCCCATGCAGCTCTACGCCCCGCTACCATCGCTGTTACAACGAGATCCGGTCCCGTAACGCAGTCCCCACCCGAGAACACACCCTCGCGTGAAGTAGCGCCAGTCCTGGAAGAGGCCGTGATCAGGCCCCAATCATGGGTATCCAGGTTAGGGCAGGTACTTTCATCCTTCCTGCCTCAAAATTCATGGTCAATTCATAATTGTAAGGTATAAGCGTAGGGTCCTTACGGTAAAATTTTCAATTGGGTGAGGCAGCCCCTCACGGAGGAAAACAATGCGTTCGTTTTTGAAGAAGTATAGAAATGTCTTGATCGGCTTGCTGGTTGTCGTGCTTGTGGCATCCGCATTCATATTTGTACGCAGATCAAAGGCCGATCCCACCAGCCAGTTCCAGACAGCCAAGGCGGAACGGGGCAACCTGACAGCCACCATCGGCGCGACCGGTACAGTACGCGCCATGCAAAGCGCGTTATTGATCTGGCAGGCAGCCGGAACGGTGGATACGGTCAATGTGAAAGTTGGCGATAATATTCCATCTGACTTTGTGATGGCTTATCTGGCAAAGACTTCCCTGCCTCAAAGTGTCATCATGGCGGAAGCGGATCTGGCGGATGCCCAAAAGTCGCTGGATGAACTGATGACCTCGGACACCTCTCGCGCCCAGGCGGTGATCAATCTCCGTGATGCTCAGGAGGCCTTTGATAAGGCAAACAATTGGCGCATCGAATTAAACGGAAAGATCCATGTTAAGAAGATCGTTTACAAAAAATTCAGGAATAGAAGGATTCCAATTCTCAAGGAATATCGTGGTTATGCCGATGAGGGGACCATCAAAAAGGCAGATGAAGATCTTGCCCTGGCAAAGGCAAAATTAAGTGATGCTCAGCGGGAATTCGACCTTTTGAATAATGGAAATATGGCAGATATTACCGCCGCGCAGGCCCGTGTGGAGGCGGCGCAAGCAACTCTCAACCTGGCGCGTGTGATTGCGCCTTTTGCTGGCACTGTAACGGAATCCTACCCGTTGCCTGGAGATCAGGTCAGCGCGGGAGCAACCGCGTTCCGTTTGGATAACTTATCCAGTTTGTTGGTGGATGTAAAAGTCTCGGAAGTGGATATTAATAATGTCACGGTGGGACAACCCGTCACGCTAAGCTTTGATGCAATCCTTGGCAAGGAATATCATGGAGAGGTGATCGAGGTGACTCAAGCCGGTACCGCAGATGAAGGCGTGGTGAACTTCACCGTGACCGTGGAATTAACCGATGTGGACTCAATGCTCAAACCCGGTATGACTGCGGCCGTTAACATT
>DATFQC010000294.1:0-4857 GCA_035264425.1 Anaerolineales bacterium | reverse complement strand
TCACCGCCGCCGCTCAGCAATGACCCAAGCGCATAGGTTGTAATATCTGAGGGTGTGGTCAACGCATTCTTGTTGGCCTGGGTCATCTGACCGATCTTTTCATCCAGCGTCATTTTGGAAAGGCAATCCGCGGTTGATGTGCAAGCGTTACCCGGGGGAATCGGTGAGGGAGTCGGCGTGGGTGGCCGAGCCGCAAAGGAGTTTGTCGTCATTGTCATCAATAACATCGCAATCACAATAGTTGGTACACCGATCTTAAGGCCTGCGCGCATTGCATTTTTTACAGACAACATAGGAGAGTCCTTTCGAGGCAGTCGAACATCTGTGAAAATAAAAGTCTCCAAAACCTGGAGACTTTTCCCGAAACGTTCTTATTCTATTGTTGAGCTTCGGACAATCTTGTCAGATGAAGCTCCGTATTATTCAACAGCTCGATCATCAACTCGCGAATATGTCGGTTGAGATAATGATTCTCCAGGGTCGAAAGCGGCAGGAAGCGCGCACCTGCCACCACATGGATACAATTGGATGCGCCACATAAACATATGAAGGGCGCGTCCATTTCCCATTCCGTCGCAGGATAGAAAAAGGAAAGTTCTTCGCCCTTTTCTATATCGCGGCAGGCCACCATTTGTAAATGTTCGGTATCCAGGATCACATTAGGGTCACAGGAATGATTGAGTGCAGAGAGCTTTCCAACTTCCGTGTGGCGATTACGATCGATCTGGACCGTATAACGATTTGCTTTATCAAATATTTTTTCTGTTGGGATTTCGCAAATGATCTCACCCTTTTTATATGCCTGCTTCGTGATCAAACTTCTAAATTTGTTTTCCGTTTTAATTGTCAACGTATCCATCGAAACCATTTCAGTTTCCTTTCTTCCTGTCTAAGATTAACCCTTGCGAAAGTTTAGAATAGTTATGTAGCATGATGACATAAAACCTTCACAAGGCTACGATGCCTTGGAAACAATATACAACATTATTGAATCAAAATCAATAATCCATGGTCAATCTTAGAAAACTTTAAGATAAGGAAATTTCTATGTGTCGTGGCGAGCGATTGTTGCGAAGCATCCTTCTGTAGTCCAGAAAAAAATTATTGCAGGGAGCAAAAAAGATTTCTCACCTGCACTCGATTTGCAACACCGCATGATTTGCTACGAATCGCCTACGGTCCATAACGGCATTTATTTTCCAAATGAATTTACAGACTCGGCTTACGGGATATTTTCAGGCGGCGGAAAAACTGCCTGAGGCGCTGATTGAGATTGTTTATTCCGCTCAAGATTTTCTCAGTATAGTAAGCCCGCGCCCTCGCGATTAACAAGCGCAGGCGTAAATGCTTCCATGCATTCAATGCTTTTCTCACATCATCTTTTTGGATATTGTTCTGGCTGAATAAGGTGGCCTGGTACAGATCCGTTAATGATTCAATATCGTTTTGCGAACTCAAAAGTGATCTTTTGCTTATAGGTTTTTTTTCTTGTGAATTCATGTTATCGATAAGTTTTTGTTTGAATTCATAAGCCGTCTCTGCGCGGGTCCGTGTACCCGCCAGTGAACGTCCCTGGCGATACAGCTTACGGTAGATCTTTTCTATAGCTGTTGCAGGGACGAGACGCAAATACTGCCAGCGCTCAATCAATGTGTAATAGATGATGAGACACAGAAAGAGGAAACCAAGCGGAGCAAACAGGTAGATGGCCCTCACCAGTTGAAAGCGCTTGAGCAATTCGGTGACCGTCTGATCTGGAGCTTGATGAGAAATATCTGGCTCATTGATTTCCAATGGCGGCCGCTCGATCTCTGGCTCTGAGGCGGTGGGTTCGAATTCGATCCAGCCGATCCTTGGGAAATAGATCTCTGCCCAGGAATGCGCATTCAGTTCCCGCACCACATATTGAGCGTTGGGCGCATCATAGGAACCGGAGGAATACCCGGAGACAAAGCGGGCAGGGAGTCCACTGGCGCGTGCTAGCACCACCATCGCGGTGGCATAATAGTCGCAGTAACCCCTGCGAAGTTCAAATAAAAAGTAATCGGTCACATCCTGATCTTCAGGCGGCGCGGGAATATTGAGGTCATAGGGATAGGTCTTACGCAAGTAGGCTTCGATGGCTTTGGCTTTGTCGTATTCGTTGGGCTGGTTGTCAGTAAGCTCTTCAGCAAGCTGACGGACGCGCGGGGTTAGGTCGGTCAGCTGCAGATAACGGTCCAGGATCTCCTGAGGATAATCGGAAGAAGCTTCGCGCAACTTCTGGACGGAAACCTGTGGCACATAGGACGCGGCCTTATAAGCTTGCGCCTTGCTTGTCACTGCGAACATATCCGCCTGTAGTAAGGCAGCTTGATTCACGAACAGATTCGATTGAGGTCTGACCCGCCAATTGACCGTGAGCGGCACGTCCGCGCTGAAAAGCACACCGCTCCAGAATAATTTCCCCTCCGGTTCCACCAGCTTCACATCCAGTTGGAGAGTCTTGTAGCCCTGTAACAATCCGGGGATCAAAGGAGTATTCGGATTGACCTTTTGTGGGGGAGCAGAGCTTGTGAACCAGCCTGCGCCCGCGTATATATCATAGACGACGCTGCGCCAATAATAACGCGGAGGGTTATCAGTCAACGCAGAATTCGCAAGCGGCGGTAGCTCGCCCGTGCGGATGGTCATAACGATCTGTTCTGACTGGGCGAACCCTTCCGTGAGCAAATGATCCCGGGGTAAGGCCGGCTTTTGTGAAGAGATTTTCTTCGTCACCGCCGGAGCCGGTTGCACACCGAATATATCCGCAACGTCATTGTGTTTTGGTTGATGTAGCTCGCGCCAGAAGTCGCGGACGTCTCGCCACGAGACGGAGGGTGTGACGAACGTAATCGCGCCGATCAGGAGCGTAAGAAAGATCACCGACTGGCTGAGGTCATAGCGAATGCTGTCAGAATAATCGACCTTCTTCGTTTCCCATTGGGAAGTGTGGTTCTTATAATTCCAGATGCCCATTAACAAAAGCAGTACCGAGACCATGACCCACAATGTATAAACGCGGTGCTCGCTGTAGGAGGCTACCACGGCTAATAATGCGATGGACGGCAGCAGTGCCGCGACCGCATTGCGCCGCCCGCTAAACCATCCGATCCAGCTCGCGAAGAGCCACAGGATCAGAGTCCAGATCATGCTGCGGATGAGGCCATCATTAAGCGGCTCTCCCATACTGGCGCTGATCAACCAACTCTGAAAACGCAGGCTCAGATCACGCGAAGGCGCGGCTACCTGGTTGAGAGGTTCCATTAGTGACGTAGCATCCAGGGGATAATGAGAATGGAGGGTTGGAAAAATCTGAGGCAGCAGATGCACGATCGCCTGCCCTACGCCGAAAAGGGGCAGGGTCAGCTGCGCCGCGATGATCCATATTCCAAGGATACCCAGCACAGTCATACAGACCGAGGTTTGGATCCCGTTTAATGGCAGTTTGTTGAGACCCCATGCGAGCAGCATCGCCAGGATGGCGATCCAAAAGAATGAACTTGTGTTGGTGTTACGCAGGGAAGATGAGATTCCGTAAGTAAACGCCTGCAAGGCAATCAGAATTAAGATCAATCCCATGACGTCCGCGGAAGCCAGGCGGCGAAGAAACCGCATCAGGGTCATTGCAGCCCTCGCCACTCTTCCTGTGCCGCACGGACCGCATGCGCCTTTCCCGTCGCCGAGATCCGCCATTCCCATTCGCCCTCATGTCCCGGCCGCGCCTGCGGCTGATCCAGCAGCGACTTGGGAATCACATGGCAGGGAACACTCATGGATTGAAGAATCTGGGTCATGGCCCGCGTCTCTGCGCTCCCGCCAAACGAGACGGGGTCAAACAGAAAAATGGTTGGCATGACCCCGCGCCACATCAGCGGCATCAGAGATTGCGCCCAGGCCGGATCGGTGCTCGCCGTCACAATCAGCAGGCTGCAATGGCTGCTCAGAGATCTCCCAATTCTTTGTAGATAATCTTTCAATTGCATCTCGGAGGGTGAGGCGACCGCCAGAGCCTTGAGCAATGATCTCAATTGATATTCATTGCGACGCGGCACGATCCAATCTGGTTGGCCTCCATTGATAGAAAGGCCCACCGGATGATCTGCATTCAATCCCTGCGCAATGAGTGAGGCGGATAAGATAACGGCATGTTCTTCCGTGGAATCCCAGCCGCTTCCCAGTTGTGATCCCTTGTCCAAATCGAGTACGACCCACCAGTCACCGGCCGGCGTCCCCTCGAACTGACGTACAAAGAATTTGTATCCCCACTCCGCTCCGCTGAGGGAGCCGGTCTGGCGAGCCGTCGTCTTCCAATCGATCAAACGCATCGGGTCGTTCGGCTGCATCTCGCGGGTATGGGAAACGTTGATCGTCTCCTGCAAGGCATGACGTTTGGGTTGGCCTTCCCCTGCCATGCCACTGGCAGTGATCTCAAACGTTGGCAAAGGTAATACCGGCGGCATCACCGCCAGGGTTGATGAGGTAGGGTCTTCAAAGGTGATCGTATAGATCCCAAGTGGATCACCGGTTTCGAGCGTTGTTCCACCCAAAGTGTACACACCGCGCCGGGTGCAACGCGTGAGAATGCGCCACTGCGAGGTGCTGGCTCCATCCACGCCCGAGGCAACAGATGCATAATGATCTGGAAGGGTGGAATGATCCTGTAAGGTCACCCAGGTGGCGGGCAGCATAAACTGATTGATCAAGGTAAAGCGCTCCTCGAGTCGATCACCCACCTGTGCCCAGCCAAAACGCATCTCACGCTCGAACTTCAGCGACCGGACCAGTCCGCGTGCCCACCACCAGCAGACCAGCCAGGCGCCACCGATGCCAATC
>DATFQC010000293.1:0-4035 GCA_035264425.1 Anaerolineales bacterium | reverse complement strand
GGTCCCGATGGCAGCCTGTGGTTCACTGAACAAGAAGGCAACCTGATTGGACAGGTCCAGTTGTCAACGCCATAGTGTTTTCCATCGAGCTTATTGTTTCGTACACATCAGTTTGCTACAGGAAATGTTCAATTCGATCACGTTCGGTCAATAAATGTTCAATGGAGAAATCTTATGGAATCAACGTCAATTCGCACAGACTTTGCAGGTCAACATGTGTATCAATCCATCACCTCTGTTGCCTATGCGGCCAGCCCTCCAATAAGGATTGATTTTGGAGGTACTCAGCAAGTTGACACGGCATCCACTTCGACGTATACCCCTGCCCCTCCCGTTCGACTTGATTTTCAGGGATCGCACATCAAATAAGCAATCACCTCGTCCCCAAAATATTTTTGAAAAGGAGAATTCAAAATGGATCCATCACGTATTTACGGTTTTGTTTCACTGGTTGACCCGCAATCTGGTCAAATGCATCTTGACAAGGGGTATCCAGATGCAAGCGGAAAATATATTCCATCGGGTCGCCCGGAATACTTAAATATCGTGTTTCGCTTGAAAGATGGTAGTCTCTTCAAGGCGACCTTTGATACAAGGGCAACCCTGCAAAAAGGTTTTGCATTCCAAATGGATGCCGCGTATCAAAACTTCCTGGGGCTAAGATACGACATCCACTTACGACAGCTGCCCGGATCTCAGACGAAGCCTCAAGTAGCAATCAGTTCGTTTGGATTCTTTCAGGTGGATTACGACTCAGATGTATATCAATTCCAATCCGTGGAGATGGGGCGATTTATTTTTCCTGACCCCAATGGATCTATCGTAGATGCGTTAGGGAATAAATTTACTGCAATTTCGCTGCTGGCTAGACAGTTGCCGTTTGCGTTGCCAAATTTCTAAACATTTGTTGAGTTTCAAACATCGTTGGATATTGATGATTGAGCTGCCCTTCCTACGAAGCGCTTACTCATGAGCCAGCCGCAAGAGGACAAACAGGATTACCAAAAAACAATTTGTTTCAACACTTGTAATGACCTGTGTATGGCTGTCGGCCTGTGCACAAGGAACCGCTGGGCTTGAGCGCCGGTTTCCGACTGCCACTTTGATTTTAATGTCATGGTTAAAGTGCGTGGCTATAGCCCCCTAAGAGCCTAAATTCTGTTTCCTCAACCAACTGGCCGTCGCGAGGCGGCCAGTGCATAAATAACAATCTATTCATTCAAAGGAGAAAGATCATGTTATCAAAAACCAAACTTACTTTTTATCGTTTTCTCAGCGCGATTTTCATAAATTAGTATGTGAAATGCAAAAAGCGTCATGATTATTTATCGGAACATCCAACGAAAACACCCCTATAAGAAGGGGTGTTGTTTAATGTCTTATTTTTGTTTGGTTCGTGGTGCTAACTTACAACCGCTGGTCGAAATTTGTAGCCATAGACGATCAATCCACGCTCGTCCCCATCATTGCGCATCTTGCGCGTAACCATTTCGACAGGCATACCGATTTCCACAGCGTTGTTATCCACATCAGTCAACTGGGCGGTGACCATCGGCCCTTCATCTAGTTTTACAAGTGCTACCGTATAAGGCGCGTTGCTATCGTATCCGCTCGGGGCCTCATAAATCGTTGTATATGAATACACTTCACCCTTGCCGCTGAAGGTGTAGAGTTCCTTGGCTTCATCGCCACAGTTCGGGCATACGTCGCGCGGAGGAAAGATCTTGTAATCGCAATGGGGGCAGACTTCGCCAACCAGCCCATAACGTTGTTTTTTGAGTCTCCAGTGTCTTGGAATTTCCATTGTTTAGTTCCTTTCTACAAGGCTAATTCTACGTAAGGAAACTCTCAAAGACTCTCAGGCTTGGTCCTTTCAAGACTGCAAAGGATAACCTTATTCCTTTTGAGTGAGAAAATGAGAAAGAATTAATCCCAGACCAAGAAAAAGCGGGACGAAGCCACCTAGCATCCAGGGTCCGAGATGGAGCGGGTAGATTTCCGCAGAAGCAAAGCCAACAAAATAAAGCCCCAAAGAGAGCGCAATTCCCAGAGCCGTGACGAGGATCCCCCACCGCAGCAGCCCTTTGTTATTTTTCGCCTCAGAGCGCTCAGGGCGGCTTAATCCCTTTTCCGCCAGAGCAATCGTTTCCCTGTAATTCATATAACGTAGGAAAGCAATAAAGCCAAAAATAACCAGGAGGACACTTACAATGCTGATACAGGGTACAAAATCTGCAAACATATTGCCTCTTCAGAAGAAGTAATGAACTGCGTGTATTGTATCAGTCGCATCCAGCTTTTGATATCCAACGTCTATGGCTGTGATCCATAGCCGCTCCATTCATCATTAACGTGGTCTTTCCATGGATTTAAAACTTCTTCACCCTCAGTCATCAGAGAGGCCGAAGGTGAAAAAGCGTGAGAGGGATTGATTTACTCTCCGATGTGAAGATTTACACTTCCACTATTGGTTTGGGCAGTGATTTGTTCGCCTCCGCCATTGATGTTTCCCACAACTTGATCGCCATCAGAATTGGAGTTCCCATTCAGTGTGACAGTAATAGGCAGATCTGAGTTGATGTTACCGAAATCGGTCGAGAGGTCTACATTTAGATGCGAGTCGGCTGGCAGAGTCAAGTCAATCTCCCCGAAGTCAGAGCTCACTATATGAGGGCCTGCACCAAGAGAGCCACTGAATTCTACACTGCCGCTGTTGGTTTTGAGATCGAGTGTAACGTCTTGGGCATTCTCGATATTGATGCCGCCGTAATCCGTATAGGCTTTGAGTTTCCCTTTGGGACTACTCGCTGTGATCGAGCCGCTGTTGGTGTGCAGATCATAGGATGAGGCTGAAGCTTGCTCCAATCCAATATCACCGAAATCATCCTGTACTTTGATTTCCTTGTTGACCCTGACCTTCACCAGAGACACCCTGCCACTGTTGGTTTCCGCACTGAGTGAGTCGCTGGATCCATTCTCGACGTCTGTATTGCCGAAGTCTGTATTGGTATTTATGTCACCAGTAGCCTGAATTTCACTCAATGTGATAGGGCCGCTACTTGAATTAAGAATAATATCCTTGCCGTTGGCTTTTTTCAGGGTTACGCCCCCAAAATCTGAGCGCAGGTCAATATTTTCGTCACCCGCCACAATGGATATGGCCTCCACTTCGCCACTGCTCGTTTGAACGGTTAAAGCCCCTTCAATATCCTCAATGGTCACGTTGCCAAAGTCATTCTTGATATCTACATTTCCTTTGGTACCGGCAACATTAATTACGCCCATGCTGCCGTCTACATCCAAGGTGACTTCATTCGGAAGGGTGACATCGAAATTAACCGTGTTAACATTGTTGCTGAAGTTCATTGACTTTGGTAGTTCGTATTTGAGGGTAATAGTATTGCCGTTCTGTTCGATCGTGTATTTGATGCCTTTCACCTCCTCATCGGCACGGGATTGAGATGAGTCATAGGCAATCTTCACTACCTTGACCTGCACAGTGTCCACGTTTGCACCCGTGATGGTGACATCGCCCGCAGCGCTAGCCACTTTCAAGGTGAGTGGTTTTTCGGTATCCACTGTGAGTGTCTTGCTTTCTTGCAACTGAGAGGAGATATTCCGCTGGTCGAACGGGTTGTTGGTTGGAAAGCCGCGATTGGCAGCGAAGAATACAACGGCGGCTATGCCTGCCAGCACTAATAATAGTGCTGCGACTAAAAGAGTAATGATCATGGCACGTTTCATTTTGGTTTTCCTTGTTTACAGAGTACCGCACGCATGCTAACATGCGTAAATAAACCTGAGATTTGAGATTTGGCTTATAAAACCATTCAAAAGTTTACGTCCGCATATGGCACATGCGTGAGACAAGCGGTAAGATATTGTCACTTCGTTTGACAGAGGATTTGCAAAAAAGTTTCAGAGTCAGACCATAAATGGTTTGTTGTCTCCGGTCCACTGTCCAATTGAAACTTTTTCCTTTTTTCCCTGTCTAACCCTTTGAAAGAAGCCTTGTGTGGACAATGAACAAGCCTT
>DATFQC010000292.1:0-2988 GCA_035264425.1 Anaerolineales bacterium | reverse complement strand
AATAATGCCTGGGGGGCGCGGACAGCTATTCTAATTGGAGATATCTGGCAGTGGACTCCCTTTATGTTCATTGTGCTGGTAGCGGCCCTGGAGAGTCAGCCTGTCGAGCCCATTGAAGCAGCCACGGTCGATGGGGCAAATTCATGGCAGATCTTTCGACATATCACCTGGCCCGCAATTTTGCCGGTGAGCATGACCTTGATTCTCATCCGAATGATCGAAGCCTTTAAAATCGTGGATTTACCCAACGTCATGACAAACGGAGGGCCAGGCACTGCCACCCAGTCTCTGACGTACCATGCCTATATTAATTGGCGTGCCTTGAATATAGGTGCTTCTGCTTCCGTGGCATACATGCTGCTCTTTCTTGTGACATTTTTTAGCATGATTTTTGTGAATTTGATTCGTCAACGTACGGTGGAAACACTTTAAATGCGAACCACATCCCGTCGAAAATGAGGCCTGGAGCAGGAATTTATGAGACGCTGGTTTCAAAGTAAATCAATCAATACTCCTTCGCCCGTCGGCGCGGCTTTATCCTATTTGGTGCTGGGGGTTTGGGCATTTTTGATCCTATTTCCACTTTACTGGTTGATCATTACCTCTTTTAAGATATCCAGCCAGGTCGCCGAGGGTCCATTCTATATCCCCTTCGTTGACTTTAAACCTTCCCTGGAGGCCTGGCGCTATATTTTAGTGGGGGATCTCAGCCAGGATACACTTCGAAATTTGGGCAATACTCTTCTCGTTGCTCCGCTGAGTTCTTTGATAGCCTTGGTGCTGGGAGCGACGGCCGCGTATGCGCTTGTACGTTTTGAATACCATCCGCGGGTAGGTGCGATCCTTACCTTCATGGGTTGCCTCGTGCTGAGCATTGTCCTGATCTCGGTAGGGCTATCCTGGCCAATTGCGCTTGTCGTTTCTTTGGCAGTGTTCCTACTTCTTCTGCAGACGATTGGTCGCCGTTTTAAGCGCGCGTTGGGAAATAATGATATTGCCTTCTGGATGATCTCCCAGCGTATGCTGCCTCCCGTCGCAGTTGTTATTCCAATTTATATCTTGTTCCAGCGGCTCCATCTATTGGACACTTACACAGCCTTGATCATCACATACGTGACCAGTAATCTGCCGATTGTGATCTGGTTGATGCGCGATTATGTCAGCACAATCCCAATTGAGTTGGAGGAATGTGCTTCCATCGATGGTGCTTCGCGCTATCGCATCTTTTGGTCCATCGTTCTGCCTCTGGCTATACCGGGTCTGGTTGCCACCTATCTATTTGTTTTAGTCTTTAGCTGGAACGAATACTTGTTGGCATTGTTCATCTCAAGTGCGAAGGTGCAAACGCTGCCGTTAACGATTGCTGCTCAGAACGCGACCCGCGGCCCACAGTGGTGGAACATGTCCGTCTTAATTCTGATCATGATCATTCCTGTGATTGTCATCGCCATCGTTCTGGAGCGTTATATTACCCGAGGTCTACTCATCGGGGCGGTCAAAGGGTAATCGAATATTATGATGGACGCCATGCCTCAGGTTATTCGGTCTGCGTTTGAGCGCAAGTTGCCACCCAAAATTGATTATGGCATTGGCTTTATAGGCTGCGGCGGGATTGTAAATTATGGGCATATACCGGCCTATAAAGCCAGTGGTTTTAATATGGTTGGTGGCTATGATCTTAATCCCGAAGCTGCTGAAAAAACAGTGCAGGCTCATGGTTTGAAGAAAGTTTATGGATCACTCGAGGAAGTTTTGCTCGACCCAAGTATCCAGATTGTGGATATCGCAGTGTTACCCTGGGAACAACGTCACATCGTGGAAAAAGCTGTTGTTGCTGGAAAGCACCTGTTATGTCAAAAACCCTTCTCCATTAACTATGCTGAAGCAGTCGAGATGACAAAGTTAGCACAGCAGGCCGGCCTGAAAATCGCGGTTCATCAACAATTCCGCTGGAGCTCGATTATTCGAGCAGTAAAAGCCCTCATGTTTGAGGGATGGTTGGGTGATATTCTGGATGTCCAAGTTCAAGTGAGCATCCACACACCCTGGGACATGTGGCCCTGGCTAGCCAGTCAGCCGCGTCTTGAAGTTTTGTTTCACTCGATTCATTACCTTGATTCGTTGCGATTCCTCTTTGGTGATCCATCCCTCGTCACCAGCCGTCATACCAAAGATCCGGCCCAGAAATCAAAAGGGGAAACGAAAACGATCACCATTTGGGAATATGCAAACGGATTGCAGATCCTGATTGCCATCTGTCATTTTGATTGGTCTCCCGGTTTATATTCACTGTTTCGCGTGCTGGGTACGGAGGGTCTGGTTGAAGGCACGATTGGTACTAATTATGATTATCCCAATGGCCGCAGCGATACGCTGAAGTTCACGAGTCGGACTCAGCCCGAACGAGATTTTTCAGCCACACTGCCGGGCAAATGGATCCCGGACGCCTTCTATGGCCCTATGGCGTCCCTGATGGAAGCGATCCAAACCGATGGCGAGCCGCTGACCTCTGCCGAAGATAATCTTCGCACTTTACGTGTAGTGGAAGCCTCCTATCGTTCGATGAGCGAGGCGCGAAGTGTCAGCCCGCTGGAAGTCACAGCTTAAAACTTTTTTCGATCAGGAGATAGCTTCATGCCTTTGACCTCAGAGCGATTGCAAGACGCCTATCAGCAAATGCTTGTCATTCGCAAATTCGAAGAAGCGATTCGCAACCTGTATCAACAGGGAAAAATTCGAGGCTCGTTTCACCCCTGTGTGGGACAGGAAGCCACCGCGGTGGGGGGCTGCTGGGCGCTGCGAAAAGACGATTATATGACCTGCACCTATCGTGGTCATGGACAGGCGCTTGCAAAAGGTTTGAGTGTGCGCGCCGCAATGGCTGAAATGCTTGGCAAAGTCACCGGCTGTTCCAAAGGTAAAGGCGGCTCCATGCATTTTACAGATCCTTCGGTGGGATTGCTTGGCGCAAATGCGATCGTCGCAGGC
>DATFQC010000291.1:0-4368 GCA_035264425.1 Anaerolineales bacterium | reverse complement strand
TCTATTCTGTCGTCTCATAAAGAAAGTTTACAACTTTCTCGCTTTTCCCACCCGTGGCGCGGTAGAACTCGACGGCATGCTCATCTTCCTCGTGTGCCATGACGAAGAACTCTTTGATTTCCTTTTCGATGCAATAAGCTTTCAGACTTTGGATTAATCCTTTGCCGATTCCCTTTCTTTGATATTCAGACGTTACAGCGAGATCATATAAAAAGATTTCGGACGAGTCTGAATAATACATCGGGAGTTCATAGGCGGTTAAACCTCCCACCACTTCGTTTTTCGTGAAAGCTGCCAGGACGATAAAATCTTCCCGGCTCAGTAGTTTGCGCAAGTGGTTCTCGCTCCCAATCTTTGGCTCCTCTTCGAAAACTATACTGAATAAATTCACCAGTGAGCGGAAATCGGCCAAATCTTCTTTGTTAAGACGCTTTATCTGAAACATCCTATCTGATTCCATACTCTATTCATTCCTCATCTTTGGGTTTTGTGATCAGTTCTCCCTGACCTGACTCCATATCCCCCACGAAGCCGCTCCAGCCTCCAACGTCCATGCTCCGACAACAAAAAACCGTTGCAAACGATTTATGAAAGCCATCTTTTCTTCACACATCGATAGTTATTTCCCATCTCTTTTTTTGAGTTTCGTCAACAATTCATAGCGATCATCGGCCTTCTTTTGCATGACCACTACCTGGCAGTTACGCGGATTGCGCAAATTCTGAAACTCCTCAACCGTCCAATGAAACCAGCGCATAAGAAACAAGCGGAGTGTAAGCCCATGAGTGATAATCAGCGTGTTTTGTGGATACTCTTTTTTGTTGAAATCTCTAAAAAGCGTATCCAGAAATGTGCTTACCCTGTCATAGACGTCAGCGCCTGATTCACCATCCGGGATCCGATAATAGAAGGTGCTGAAGTTATCTCTGGCTCGAATAATATCCTCATTTTCGTCAGGGTGTCGCAAGTGTCCCCAATCCAATTCTCTGATTCCTGGATCCTCGACAGTCTTTACGATATTGGTTTGAACGCTTTCTTTTATATATTGATAGGTCTGACGGGTTCGAACATACGGTGATAAATAAACATAAAGCTCCTCAGATCCAATGATTTCCTTTATTTCATTTCCTGCCTGGCGGGCCTGTTTCATCCCGTTCGATGTCAGGTTCAAGGCATAATCTGGGATAGTCAGATAGTGACCCTTGTCAACGTTTCCTTCTGACTCGCCATGTCGAACTAATATAATGCGATTTGGTTTCATAAGCTAATGGGCCTACAAATTAAAACTCGCTTTTTCCTTCAACGCGTTTGGCAGCCCAGGGCGTTTGCTTCTCTCGATCAAAAACGTGGCCACTTCGGTAATCTCACGAAATGCGTAATGCTGACTCAGCGTCCCTTCGAGATAGCCGGCTCCGCTGGTACCGCCGGTGCCCACGCGCAGACCGATCATGCGGCGTACCATCATAAAATGCCGGTAGCGCCAATTTGAAAGCAGCTCGTCAATCTCGGAAAGCGTGTTCAATAATTCAAATGGCAAATGGAAGATTGGCAGATTACGATACAGGGTGATGAAGAGTGCGGCGCGCATTGCAGCCGGTGGGACATCTCCTCTGCCCTCCTCGAAGAACACTTTATCAAACTCTCTCAACCTGCCTGCCTCATTTTCCGATAAACTGTTTTGATAGGCGGCTCGATAATCCATCCAGAATTTGTGCCTGTCACTAGAATCGGATTGAGTCGCCTGTTTATATTCCCTCCAATAGGTTTCATCCAGATAAGGCATTCGTTCCAGCCACTTGGTGATCAGCTCTTTCAGCGTGCTTTCGCTTTCGGCCTGATTCACCTGGTTCAAATCGATTTCGGATAAGCTTCCCCTCCGCGTATGTTTGTAATACTCTGTCTTATAGCGTTGTTCCATTTTCAAGCCCAGTTTGGCCTCGATCAATCGGAACTGTTTGCTTTGAAACCCTGAAGCTGGCAGGAGAACATTCCGGAACTCCAGAAAGTCCAGCGCGGTCATGGTTTCGAGAACGCTTACCTGCTGGTTGATCAGTTCCAAAATTTTCCCGATCCGTTTCAGCTTATGGACAACCTTATTCATATCATCCGAATTATCGTTAATCCCATCCTGAATAAAAATGTGCCTCACCAGATCAAGCTCAAAAATGATCTGTTTGAACCAGAGCTCATAGACTTGATGAATAATGATGAATAGCATTTCATCGTTGCCTTCTTCCAGCGATTCAAAACTCTTCGGATGCTGACTGTTCAAAATTTGATCGAGCTCGATGTAGTCGGAATAATAGAGGTCTTCCATAGTTGGTTCCTTTCCTTTTGTTCGTCGTCGCAGCAAGACGCAACGATCCATATCCACAGGAGATTGCTTCGTCGTCCCTATGTTCCTCCTCGCCATGACATAGATACGAAAAGTATAGCATGTCGCTCAGGTATAATTGGCGACTATGTTAAAAGCTCTTATCTTTGACTTCGATGGACTTATCGTCGATACAGAAACACCTGATTATCAGACATGGCAAATCATCTATCGCGAACATGGATTTGAATTGCCGGACGATGAATGGGGAAAAATCGTCGGCGGATGGGGGGTTTCCACCTTTGACGCGGCAGCACACCTCTCGCTGCTTTTGGAGGGACGGTTGGATTCCGTTTCCCTGCGGGATCGTCACCGCCTGGAGACCTCTGCACTCCTGCTCTCCCAACCGGTCCTGCCAGGCGTGGTGGACATCCTTCAGGAGGCAAAACGACTCGGCCTTAAGCTGGCTATCGCCTCGAGCTCGCCCCATTCTTGGGTGGATACACACGCCAAGCGGCTGGGTATCTTCGACTATTTTGACGTGGTTGTCTGTGAAGATGAGGTTGGGTTTGGCAGAACCAAGCCCAACCCGGATGTATTTCTGGCGGCCCTGAAGCAGCTGCGGGTCCAGAAAAACGAAGCCGTGGTGTTCGAGGATTCCCCAAATGGAGTCAGGGCTGCCAAATCCGCAGGGATATTTGTCGTCGCTGTGCCGAATCCTGTCACTTCGCTATTGTCGATTGAAGACGCTAACCTTACATTAACATCTCTTTCAGATTTGTCATTGGCAGAATTGCTTGATAAAGTAAAATAAGGAGACCAAACTTATCTGAGCATTATCGGAGGCCACAATGACAACTCAAAAAATTAAATGGCAGGGGATTGTTTCAAAATACGCTTACCCGGAAACATGGCGCAGTATATGGCAGGTGTGCAACTCAGTGATCCCATTCATCCTGATGTGGTATGTGATGTACCGCAGTCTCGCTGTGGGATACTGGCTGACGCTGCTCCTTGCGATTCCCACTGGGGGATTCATGGTGAGGTGTTTCATCATCTTCCATGATTGCTGTCACGGTTCATTCTTCAGAACCATGAAGGCGAATGATCGGCTCGGGCTTGTACTGGGTGTTCTGGTCATCACGCCGTTCTATCAGTGGAAGCACAGTCATGCCATTCACCACGCCACCGCCGGTGACCTGGACCGGCGCGGCATCGGTGATGTGTACACAATGACGGTGCAGGAATATCTTGCGGCGCCCTGGTACAAGAAGGTGGGCTATCGCATCATGCGCAATCCCATGATCCTGTTCACCATCGGTTCCTTCATCGTTTTTACGGTGACCCATCGTTTCTTCGAAAAAAGTGCCGGCAAACGCGAGCGAAGCAGTGTGATCTGGACCAACATCGCGATCGCGGCGGTCATTGGCTGGATCATGTTGGAAGTCGGCTGGGCAGCTTTCCTTCTAGTGGAAGTGCCAATCCTCATGGTCACCTGTGGCGCGGGCGTCTGGCTCTTCTACGTGCAACATAATTTTGACCCGACCTATTGGGAGCGCCACGCGGAATGGGAGTTCTTCAACGCCGGCATGGATGGCAGCTCGTTCTATAAGCTTCCCAAGCTGCTGCAGTGGTTCACGGGGAATATCGGCTTCCACCACATCCATCACCTAAGCCCGAGAATTCCGAACTATAAACTTGAGGAGTGTCACAACGAGAATCCCATGTTCCAGGTCGAGCCGCTGACCTTCGCGCATAGTCTGAAGTCTTTGTTCTTCCGATTATGGGATGAGAAGGAAAAAATGCTGGTGGGCTGGAGTGCGTTGAAAAAGTATCGTACGCAAGTGTAAGAGTAAAAGCAGAACAAACAAGAGACTGGCATTCGCCAGTCTCTTGTTCTATTAAATTATCTCTTGGCTTACATGTTGCCTTTGGGTGCCTTAGGATCTTCCGGTCCAATGCGGTAGGGACGCATCATCTCATTGTCTTCATGAGAAACGATGTGACAGTGCCAGACGAATGTGCCTGGTGTATCGAACCTGGCCCGAATGCGG
>DATFQC010000290.1:0-6746 GCA_035264425.1 Anaerolineales bacterium | reverse complement strand
CCGGGCGACGCAGGGGCAATCCAAAGACCGCCGTTCGCGTGGATCGCTTCACTCATGCCAGCTAATTTACCCGCATAGCCCGAAAACGTGTCCGGGTTGACCGATGACCAGTAGTAAGCATCGCCATCCACAAGGTCCGCGATCCGTGAATATCCATCCACATTTTTTTCAGATGCCAGGATCAGGATTTGGTCTCGCTTCCCAAGGACAACATTTTGCACATCTTCCCGCGAATATTCCCAGGTACCAGACCAGATTACCAGCGGCTTCTCATACAAAGAAAATGCAGGATCGTCCGCGTAATGCTCGATAAAATAACTCAAGTCAGCGTCCACTTGCGCAACAGGGAGAGGGTCGCGTTGAAAATCCAGGCCCTGATAAATGATGGCAAGCTTGAAGTTCTCTTCGTCAGCGACCTTGATCAACTGTTCAAGGCGTTGGTTGAGTTTGTCAGTACTCTTCCAACTCACAATAAAACCTGTAATCCCAGCCGCCTTTGCCCATTGAATGTGTTGGCGCATCACATCCAGGTTACTGCTCGAATAACGCCCTAATAACGGATAATCTATCTTGGCGCGATCCCAGGATTGGGTATCAAACCAGATATAGTAGTAGGAAAGCACAGGGACTGGATCAGACACTGCTCCCTCCATCTTACTGGAAGCTGGGGAACAGGCAGGCAACAAGACCACGACCAGAATCCATATCATCAGAACGAACGCTCCTTGCATTCGGCCTGCAAATCTGCTCGCGAAAATATCCCTCCATGGAATGTTTTCCTGTCCAATCATTTTTTCAAACCAGGCTCTCGACTCTGTTCTTTTGACGATGTTTCCTGGTCCGTTTGGTACCAAAATTATTCGAGGCACCACAGACCTGACATTGATAACGCTGTTGATTCTGTCGCTTTGTTTCCTGCTTAATAAGCTGAGAGCTTCCACACACCAGACAAACATGGGAAACAGCATTCTCTGCAGCCGCACCTGTTTTATCTGCTGAGGTTTCCGTAGTTCCAGCAATGGTGTCACTTTGCACGACATTTTCCGCAGGTTGTTCAACCTGTAAATCAGATAAAACTGGCTCCAATTGAGAAGGTTCACCAGCGGAAGTCTCAGGTTCCACAATTGCCACAGAAACGTCCTCTGCGGTCAGACTGCTTACAACCTCAACGGAATCATCCGACATGGACAAGACTGTTTCATTTGCAGGAATAATTTCTGTACTCTCAGTGTCAGCCTCTGCATAGCCTGTATGATAGAGGCCAATTGCACTGCTGCTATTTTCCACACGAACATTACTCTTTTTGGATATCAAGCCAGATCCGAAAACAATGATTTTCTGATAAGCCTCTTTCACCTGCGCTGGCCTGAACTTCCGGATCTGAGCTACCGTCCAACCCGGGAAGGTAATGATCTGCGTCATGAGATACGGGCGGCCAAAGAATAGCAGACCTAAAGCCACGATGATTCCAATCGAAAGAAGAACGCCCATGTCGAGATAGCTGAACACCATCAATTCGACGTCTTGATCCCGAGAGAGCGCCATGGGCGTAGGAGGTGCGAATCCTTTGGCACCAATCACCGTGACCCGATAGATTCCGCGTGCCAATCCTGTGCTGATATGTTGGTTATTCGAGTTGAAATTGAAAGTTTGAACATCCCCATCTGGATATTCCATGTGGATACCTGTCCCAATGGGGAAACGGAACAAGGCATCCCGCGCCGTAAAACCTGCGGAATACAATAGAAGCTTTACGGTCCACACATCATTCGGGTGAGCATAAAAACGTTGTTGCGCCTGGCTAACAACATTCGATCCATCGATGATCACGCTAATCACAGAATATAAAATCTTAGTTTCTTGGAGGCCATTATTCAATCGAATCACTCGGCCAGCCGGCAGCCAGTGAGGCAAATTGTCCTCAAATGTATACGTGGCGCCATTACTTCCTTTTAAAGTGATCGAGGTAATCCGCGACAGGTCGACTGTTTTGTCATCAAGGTCTACAAAGGTCTGGCCTGCTTGATAACTTACCTCCAGACCAACTTCCAGCGGTTTCTTTAGAGGGATTTCAATATCACGGTTGGGCAGGAAATAATCGTCACTCCAGCGACCGAAAGCCATTTGTATGTCTGGATCGTTCGTTTCCAAAGGAAGCAGTTCGAGGTGATAAATACCCGCTTTGGCAACTTCGATCCGAGCCACGCCGTAATCATCCGAGGAGAAAACGCGATCATCCAATGCGAATCTAATATTCGGAAGGGCAGGGGTGATGTGAACCTCAACCACAGCTGGTACAACGACCAGATCCGCAGTTGCTTTTGAAGAGCCAAGCGAGGGAACACGTGAGCCTTTGAATACAGCAGAAAGTGCATAGGTACCCGCTTGATTTCGTCGCACGGTGACCGAAACATTACCCGCTGCGTCAGTTCTCGTTCTGCGTTCCGATTCACCATTCACAAAAATTTCAACCGCTTGATTGGCAACTGGCTCCCCCTTCGATGAGATAAGCTGAACAACAACGATCGCGGGGTTGCCCACAGTTACAGGGTTAGGTGGTTGGAAGGTCAGCGTGGTACCTACGGTCGCCGTTCCCATTGCCTGTGCAGTCAGGACGAAGGAGAAAAAGCTCAAGGCAACCACGGTCAGCGCGGTGAAAACACGGAAGAATTGATGGTGTTTCATGGCAAGGAATCCTCAGGTCGTGATAAGCGTTTTGCAAAAACCAACTTCTTGAGACCATCTAAGCCAATAGCAGCCCAGATCATTAGGATTGTAGCAAAAACGAGCGCGCCTCCATACGCCGCGTAAATCACCACTCGGCGAGGTTCGACACGCTGTTCTTTGACAACCCGTTCGAAGGGAATAAAGACCGGCTCCCGCGGAGACATGGAAAAGTCGAAAGCGGACATAAAGCTCTTTGCCTCGGTATCGCGCGCCGCGATAGGGTTAAGATTCCAATTCTCTTCGATGAATTTCAGGACCGAGGTGAAATCGAGCATGGTGTTATCGATATAGCCGCGCCGGGCATAAGGACTGATCAATAAACCTGGCACTCGCATCCCATAGCCATTCTCGTCGACCTGCGGTGGTAACACGTGATCGTACCATCCACCCCAATCATCGTACAAAAGAAGGAAGGCCGAACTATCCCACGAAGTACTGCGCATTAAAGCCTGGATCAGTGATTTCACAAATTTCTGTCCAGAGCGAATACTCCCGGGGGGATGTTCACTCGCGCCAGAAGGAGCAATATAAGCCACTTCAGGGAGGGTCCCATTTTCAAGATCCACAAAATATTCATTCATATCGACGATATGACTTGAGAGCTTTGGATCATCGAGGAAACGATCCATATTGAGGAGCGGGACCCAGATCACTTGAGAAGCCCGGTTGCCACTGATCTGGCTCAACGTTCGGTAATTGATTTGAGGGTCATAATTCTGAACATAGAATTTCCAGGAAACACCGCGTTCTTCGAGACTGTCAAAAATGGTTGGAATATCCGCATAGCCATTCTCTGCAAATTTATCCCCGCCCGGATGAGCGCTGACCCAATACATGTGATTTGCGAAACTGCCCCCATGGTCTGAGCTAAAGAAATGATCGAAGAGCACATATTCATCTGCAAGATTCCAGTAATAAGGCAGATCGCGATCATCGTAATAACCCATGGACATCGCGCCGTTCTGATTCCTCTGGTTCAGGGCATATACGAATCCGTCCATTTTCCCCTTGTTATACTGCATCTGAAACGTGCTCAGACTGTGATCCAAATCATCGACGGGACGATCACCAATATGAAAGGATTCTACACATTCGGTATTCGTTTTATCGAAGGGATCGACAGGGATGCAAGTTCCGGGTTGGATTCCATTGGCGCCTGGATAGGTGCCAAAATAATTGTCAAATGTATGATTCTCCTGCATTAAAACGACAAAATGCTGGATGGGGGTTTTCGATTTGGATGTTTGATTGGGCCGATCTGCCAGCGCGCTTGCATTGGGGAACAAAATAGAAATAACAAGCACACACAACATGTATCTAAAGCTTCGAAGACGGTTCACGGACGCACCTCATAGATAATGATCACGGGTTTGTCCACAGTCGTGCCATCCGAAAGGAATACCTTTACTGATTGGGTATGAATTACCCGGCCGTGATACCGTTTCGCAAACCGTAAAAGACCTTCTGAAAAGAAGGAGGATCGTTCAGCAGAAAACGAATCCCAAACAATATATTGAATTTCGCCATTGCGGATCTGCATATCGGGGTTAAGAATGGGCGGATACGATGGGTTTCGGCGAAGAGGATTTGGACTGACAGACAACCCATAGGCTTTTCTGTGTCCGTAAAATTGCAAGATGTTTGCCATGGACGGACCAATGGTCATGAAGGTAGCGCCGCTGGGAATATTTTTCTCGATCCATTGTCCGGCTTCGCGTCCACCTGGAACCCCACCTGTTCCTGCGACAAAAGCACCGGACGTGGCGGGAGTGATAATCTGGATGCTTGAGAGCAGAAGCGAGAACGCAATAATCCCCACCGTCGTTGTCTTGATCAACGCTCTGCTGATCCGAATGCGTGAAAAAGAAATATCCTCAGGCCACCATCTGGCAAGTGCCCGGCCCGCTAAAACAGCAATCGGCGGTGCGATAGGAAGCAGGTATTGAAATCCCTTGGTCGGCCAAATCTGGAAGAACACAGCTGGAACAACAATCCAGCACAGAAGCAGTCTTTCTCGCCACGATTTCTCATGCCTTAAAAACCAAAGCCCCAGGAGCGCAGCGGCAATCACCAGCAGACCAATGGACACTGGCACCGTGGTTGGATAAAAATCCCAGGGATGGTTGGAACGGCGGAAAAGCTGCCAAACCAGATAGTTCTTTCCCGATCGACTCCCCCCGGCCAAAAGGAGCGATAGAGGAAAAGGTGCAATCATCAACGCCAGGAAGATCGTCGAAAGGACCATGTCTTTTACCCGCACCCGAATTTCATGCGAGATAGCCAGGAATGCATAAATCGCCCCTAGAAGGATGATGCCTGTCTCTTTGGCAAGGAACGTTAAGCCCATGCCAACGCCCGTGAGATACAACCAAGCCGGGCGTTCTGTCATCGCAAAACGCGCCAGGAAGTAAATCACGAGCGTCGAACAAAATACCAGCGGACCATCCAAAAGAACTTGGCGGGAAACAACCACATGATAGGGCATGAGAGCCAGGAAAAGCCCTGCTAATAAACCAGGCTTTTGTCCATAGAGGACAGTGCCCACCCGATAGACAAGAAACACTGTAGCAAGACTGATTGCAACGGCTGTCAGGCGACCGGCGATGTCACTCACTCCAAACTGGAAGACCAGAGCCAGAATAAATTGGAAAAGCAACGGGTGGGCTCGGAAGATCGGAAAGATCTCTTTAAGAGTAGGATCTTTTGCAATCGCGGCCGCCTGACCAGCATATACCGCCTCATCCGTGTTGTATCCTAATTGATTCAATCCCCAAACCCGTAGTCCCACGGCAACGGTCACCACAATGATGATGGCTATTACCCGAGCGACAGTTGCACGATCCCACCTTCGCCAATCAATAAGTACTCTGTTCGAAGATAAGATACCAGGAATGAGTCGATCACGTACGGACGGTAAATCTTTGATGTTCATTTTAGAATTTATACGTTTAGTTTAGTCGTCAGCAGCTGCGAATTGGGTTGATCCTATTGAAAGGTTGGTCGCGACGGGCAATCTCTGCCACCAGTTGAACTTGGGGTCGCGCAGTCGGACAGTTGGGATGGTCTCCAGGGCCTTGTCTACGATGGCTTGCTCTGCAGGATGCAGGTCCTCTCCGTTCCAACGGCTGAGCGAGTCGGCCAGGATCGGGTAGGGAGGAAATCCATAGGCATCTTCCGCATTCTTTACGAACGTTTCCACGGCCTGCTCATGATGTAGCGCTTCGACAAATTCCTCACCGCGTTCAATGATTACGGCACGGGCAAGAGTCGCCTGATTTGCATAAGTAACCTTGGGGATGAGGCGATGGACCATGTACTTGGGAGGCGGGACGATCCATTGCACGATTGCATTCATGGTGGCAGCTGGCAACTTGGATTGGCTCAAGTCCATCCCGATCTTCCGTCCGCCTTTGGAATGCAGCCGGCTCTGGAATTGCAGGGCAATCCGCTCCCACCACGTGAGAGAGGAGTTGGCATTGACTGCACTCAGGGTGTGGTTGGAGATGGTCAGCGGCTTGGGATAGCTCATCACGCGGCCGTCCTTGCTGACAATCGTCATGTCATCCGAGAGGAACGAGCAGGCATAGTTATCCACCGTGCGCAGGATGGTTGAGGTTTTACCCGTATCTGTGCGGGCTGTAACCAACACCGCGCGCCCATTCATTGACACACAAGCAGCATGGACGAGGGCATAGCCTTTGCGAACGAACATCCAGCGCAGGATGGGCTCAACCACATTGGTGTACAGAACATGCGGCGAATGTTTCAGAATGGGAGATACCGCCACTTCCACACAAGCTTTATAAGCAATCGAAATATCGAAACCGTATCGTCCCAGAGATTCACCATAATGGATTTTCTTCTCAAAGCGCCGCTCGCTGCCAGAACGATGTTGCCTCTTTAATTCGTTTTGTCTCTTGATAATTTTTGTCTTTCTGCGTTCTTTGAACCTGCGTTCGAGGCGGACACGAATATCCGGGTCTGCGGTCAGCGCCGGGACTTTGAAATACTCCAATTCC
>DATFQC010000289.1:0-4058 GCA_035264425.1 Anaerolineales bacterium | reverse complement strand
AATGGAGCGTCGGATTTACGAGCCAAATTAATTCATGCCTGCTCACCCACTTCATTATCAGATGATCCTGTCCGTATTTTGCGCGCGGTTCGGCAAGCCGCGGCATTTGAATTTAAGATCGAGCTTGAAACTCGCAAGGCCATGAGACAATCGGCTCGTTTATTACCAATGATTTCCGTGGAACGCCAGCGCGATGAATTGTTCAAAATACTGGAAGGTCCCAAACCAGATGCGTGCCTGCGCGCCCTGGAAATCCTTGGTATCTTTCCATATTTATTGCCTGAACTCCCCGCAATAAAAGGTGTTGAACAGTCTGCACCGCATATCCATGATGTCTGGGAGCACACACTCAGCGTACTGGGCCATCTTGGAGGAATCGTGGCTGCACTTGCACCCGGCTATAACGCGGACGAAACAAACGATTTATTCACAGGCTTGCTTACGCTTCGCATCGGCAGATTCCGAAAACAATTTGCTGAACACTTTGCTGAATCCCTTAATACGGATCGTTCTGTTCGTTCGGCATTGTTTTTTGCCGCGTTGTACCATGATATTGAAAAGCCAGCAACAAAATCGATCGAGGTTTCGGGCCGTATCCGCTTCTTTGATCATGATATTCAGGGAGCGGCGGTGGTGGAAGAGCGTGCTCGCTCATTCAATCTCAGCAACGATGAAGTACAGCGTATAAGAGCAATTGTCCAGCATCACATGCGGTTCCACTTCTTTACGAATCGTTTGGAAAGTGAAAAACAGGAACCTTCACGCAAGGCCATCTACCGGTTCTTTCGCGATACAGGCAAAGCAGGAGTTGACTTAATTCTGCTGGGGTTGGCAGACCTGCGCGGGACACAGGGTTCCACACTTTCGCAAAAGACGTGGACCGCCGCGTTGGATATCGCGCGTATCCTGTTGGAAAATTACTGGGAAAAGCCACAGGAGACTGTAACGCCGCCACGCCTGGTTGATGGCAATGATCTGATGTCTGAGCTTGGCCTCGAGCCAGGGCGCGTCATTGGTCAATTGTTGGAAGCAATCCGCGAAGGACAGGCAATGGGGAAAATTGCCAATCGTGAGCAGGCGCTGGACATAGCGCGTGAGTATTTGAAAAATTTGGAGAACTCGTGAACATTGTTTACTTCGATCTTGAAAGCCAAAAGCTTTTTAATGAAGTTGGGGGGCGTGATGCTTCCAGGCTATTGTTGGCCTGCGGCGTGACATGGTCAACAGCCCGTAATGACTTTGCAGTCTATTGGGAGAAAGATGCGGCTAGACTGGTGGCAGAGTTAAAATCTGCCGACCGAGTGATTGGATTCAACATCATCAATTTTGACTATGAGGTATTAAGACCCTATGCTCGAAATGAAAACTTCCGTACGTTTCGTTCAACGGATATGTTACAGGATATCTACCGGGCATTGAACTTTCGACTAAGCCTTGACTCGATCGCCAGAGCAACTCTGGGAACAACCAAAACCGCGGATGGCCTCCAGTCAGTGGAATGGTTTCGAAATGGGGAACTGGAAAAAGTAGCTGAATACTGCAAATCAGACGTAGACATCACACGCCGCGTCTATGAATTTGGCAGGGATAATGGCTTTGTGCACTACTATTCAAAATTAGGCAGCAAATTAAAAGTAGCAGTGAATTGGAAGTAGCTAATTCTCCTGCTGCTTTGCAGGTGTATTAGTATTGAAAACATAAAACTTTATAGAGGAGAGTATATGAATAAAATCAACGTGAATGGTATTCAACTTGCTTACGAGCGCCGCGGAAAAGGGACTCCGCTTGTGCTTTTGCATGGCTACCCACTCGATCATCATTTATGGGATGAGGTCCTGCCTTTGCTGGAGGGTACATTCGATATCATCCTCCCCGATTTGCGCGGCTTTGGCGAGTCAGCCACCGTAGATTCCACATCCAGCATGGATGAGTATGCATCCGACATCGCAGGCCTGCTGGATCAACTTAATATTCAAAAGACGGCCATCGTAGGGCATTCCATGGGTGGATATGTGGCTCTCGCTTTTACAAGGCTTTATCCCGACCGCGTGAGTGGCCTTGGACTGGTCTCATCACAAGTACTTTCTGATCCTCCTGACCGTAAGGAAGGGCGCTATAAATCTGCCGCAGATGTCGCAGAAAACGGGATCGGTAGTGTCGTCGCGACCATGACACCAAAATTCACAGCCGATGAAAGATTACAATCATTTGCACGCGCATCCATGGAACGACAACAACCTGCTGCTTATATCGGTGCACTTAAGGCAATGGCTGAAAGACTAGACTCTACTTCCCTGCTGTCCTCCCTAAAGGTGCCAGTGGTCATTATTCATGGGAATTCAGATGCACTTATTCCTGCGGATCGAGCGCGTGAAGTTAAAACAGCTTTGCCAGAGGCATATCTGGTTGAAATAAGCGGTGCAGGTCACATGCCAATGATGGAAGCCAAAGAGAAAACTGCGCAGGCTTTGAAACATCTTGCATAACAAAAAATCCCATCGCACATAGGTGACGGGATTTTTTATCGTGACGGAAATAAGTGGAGACTGGAACAGATTGTTTTAAGCCTCAGGAAGCCGGCAATGGCTTACCAAAAGAGTCAGTGATTGAGGCGCTTGAATGCACGGAACCCGTCCGATTCACCAAGCGATTGATATGAGCAATCAACACGCGGCTTGGAGTCGGCTTGGTCAGGTAATCATCGGCCCCGGCATCCAGGACGCTGGCAATCATGGACGGATCATTGAGAGCTGAAAGAATAATGATCGGTACCTGGCTAAACTCCCGTACAGCCTTGCAAATTTGCCATCCATCCATATCGGGCATCATAAGGTCAAGAATAACAACGTCTGGAGAATTGTCACGGATCATGCTTAATCCTTCCGTGCTGTTGTTTGTAGCGCCTACCTCGAAACCATGCGATCTTAAAAGCAGTGAAAGTAAATCGGTGACTGCACTATCATCGTCGATAACAAGTAATTTTACTGACATAGTTGATTCCAATCTGCTTCTATTATCATATATAAATGCTTCTCCTGACTTTGCAATAGGCTAACAATTGACTACTCGCATAGCACTGACAAATGTAAGCGGAATATATCACATTTGTCGCAAACTGTTCGTGGTAAACTTCACAGAAATTTTAGATCTTACTAACCCCGGAGGTTTCTATGAAAAAATGGGTTTATTTATTTGGAGAGGTTACTGCTGCTGAAAAATATGCCGGTTCCTGGGAAGGCGTTCGTTCCTTGCTCGGAGGCAAAGGCGCAGGGCTCTTTGATATGACACGTGCAGGAGTACCCGTCCCGCCTGGGTTTACGGTCACAACCGAAGCCTGTAATGAATTCCGAAAAAGCGGCAAATTCCCCGCTGGGATGTGGGACCAGGCCCTCGCAGCTATGAAAACTGTTGAGAAGCAGACTGGCAAGAAGTTTGGCGATCCGAAGAATCCGCTTTTGGTTTCCTGTCGTTCCGGTGCAAAGTTCTCCATGCCTGGCATGATGAACACAATCCTAAACATAGGTTTAAACGATCAGGTTGTTGAGGGATTGACCAAGCTCACCAACAATCCGCGCTTCGCCTGGGACTCTTATCGCCGTCTCATTGAAATGTTCGGCGAGACTGTGTTCAATCTGGATGACGAGGTCTTCGAACATCCGATGGCTCAATACAAGGAGCAAAAAGGATACAAACTCGACACCGAGATGACCGCGGAAGACTGGAAAGAACTTGTTTCCATTTTCAAGGGTGTGTTCAGGAAGAATCTTGGTTTCGATTTTCCCCAGGATGTTTACAAGCAACTTGAGCTGGCAACCAAAGCCGTTTTCGAATCATGGAACGGCAAGCGCGCTATTGCGTACCGAAAGAAAGAAGGTATTTCAAATGATCTCGGTACTGCTGTCAATATCGTGACTATGGTTTTTGGCAATATGGGCGACGACTCAGGGACAGGCGTGGCGTTCACTCGCAATCCGTCCACTGGGGAAAAGAAAATGATGGGTGAGTATTTGCTCAACGCGCAGGGTGAAGATGTTGTGGCAGGCATTCGGAATGCAGAG
>DATFQC010000288.1:0-3646 GCA_035264425.1 Anaerolineales bacterium | reverse complement strand
GCCCAGTTGACAATACGCTGATCCCAGTCATCACCACCGAGATGAGTATCACCATTCGTGGCTTTAACCTCGATCACGCCTTCGCCTACTTCCAGCACAGAGACATCGAACGTACCACCACCCAGGTCGAAAACCAGGATGGTTTCATTCTTTTTCTTATCGAGCCCATAAGCCAGCGCAGAGGCTGTCGGCTCATTGATAATCCGCAAAACTTCGAGGCCTGCGATCTTGCCGGCATCCTTGGTCGCCTGTCGCTGACTGTCATTGAAATACGCAGGGACAGTGATGACCGCTTGGGTGACAGGTTGCCCGAGATACGCTTCCGCGTCAGCTTTCAATTTGCCCAAAATCATCGCGCTGATTTCCTGAGGTGAATATTCACGTCCTGTCACAGGAATCTTTACACGAACATCTGCTGCCGGCCCTGGAACCACTTCATAGGAAACCATCTTGCGTTCCACTTCGGTCTCGTCGAAATGACGACCGATAAAACGCTTAATGGAATAAACAGTGTTTTCTGAATTGACCACAGCTTGTCGCTTCGCGGTCTGACCGACGAGTCGTTCGCCGTTCTTATTGAAGGCCACCACCGAGGGACATAATCTACCTCCCTCCGCAGTTGAGATCACGGTTGGTGTCCCGCCCTCCATGACAGACACAACGGAGTTGGTTGTGCCGAGGTCAATGCCTATAATTTTTGCCATAGAATACTCCTTGCATTTAGTTCATTTGCGCAGCTATTTTTATAACTACACAACTATTTTCTAACTTTTACATCTTAACCGCCCAGTGCAAGAATAGTATTAACGCAATATAGAAAATGAGTTGGATTTGACCTCCCGAAAAAGTAGGCAGATTTTTGAATAAGTATTCAAAGTTTGATGGCGTATTTAGAGGAGATGCCCGAAGGGTGGTAGGGGCTGGGCCTAGGGCTCGCCGATCTTTACCCAGTCAAACGCAGCGATGACAGGAGTATTTTCAAACGAAGAGGCCGTGAGGCCTACTTTGCCTGTAGTAAGTTTATAGCTGGTCACATCCACGCGGCGGATAAGGGTTTGATCGATAAAAAGGGAAAGGAACGTATCTGAACAGACCAATCCAATTTCCTGGGATGTTCCACTGGGCTGGATCGCATTGGACGATCCGGAAAGAATGGGGAGGTAATCTGCGATCCCGCTGGACAACCATTTCCCATATAGCACATTATAGGTTCCATCGGTGGAGAGATTGTATTCGAGCCATCCCTCTGTTTCACTGTAGCGACAGATCAAACCGATGGAAGCAGGGCTGCCTCCCTGATTTGTAAACTTCGCATCGATGCGGAGATTATCATAATCCTGCGCACCGTAGACGGCGTATACCCATGTGAAAGGTGAATCCATTTGCAGGATGAGGTTGCTGTTCTCAGTCTTAATATTTGGAGTTGCTTCATTCCCAGCCTGGAGGATGACCCAGCCCGCAAGAGAAGAATCAAATTCATTGGTGAAGAGACGCGGCAGCGGAGTCGATGTAAATTCAAGAGTAGGAGTCGGCGCAGGGGTATTGGTGGCAGGAATCAGAGTAGGCGTGAAAGTTACAGTTGGAAAAAGTGGCGCCACAGGCGTTGACGTCGCAGGTTGGCAGGCAGTAATAAGCAGAACGAATCCAATGAGAAGTTTTTTCATGGCGCTTATTAAAACATACTTATCCAGGGCTTTGTTCCAAATTATTAGTTTTGATTATTAAATGACTTATCCAGCAGGATTTGCTTAGCAAATCCTGCTGGATAAGTCTAGGTGGAGATGGCGGGAATTGAACCCGCGTCCGAAAGATTCGACCCTCGGAACTCTACGAGCGTAGCCTGCCGAAGCGTGTCATCACAGGGATCTCGGCGGGCAGGGTATCCTGTGATTATCTGCTAGTCTTTCGCACATTTAGCAGAGTCATGTACGGCACTCACACCATTGTTTCGCCCGATCCGTCACCCGGTGGAGGAAGGTGCCGGCGGACGTGACGCCCGTAGGCGTCAGCTGTTATACAGATCGCTTATGCAGCGAGGGGCATAGCAGCGTATGAAGTGCGATTGGCACTTGATTGTTTGCACTGAGTTTACGAGTTCGGTGCCTCTCGGCTCGCATTCCGGAACCAGCCTCTCCCGTCGAAGCCTGTCATCCCCAGGCTCAAGGAAGCTTCTCCTATAGAGAGATTGCTCCACGAATACAAAAGAATTATAGCATATTTACAAAACAGTAATTCGCTTGCCCAACCGACACCTTTATGCTAGACTGTTATCATAATTTTAAAAGGAATAATGTCTTCATGAGTGAAAAAATCCTCATCATCGATGACGATCTGGACACATTACGGTTGGTAGGACTTATGCTCCAGCGTCAGGGATATCAGATCAGCGCGGCCACCAATGGACAACAAGGGCTGGAAAAAGCGTTCGATGAGGACCCGAATCTAATCCTGCTCGATGTCATGATGCCGGATATGGATGGGTACGAAGTCACGCGGCGCCTGCGGCAGAACCCTTCCACGTTAGAAACTCCCATTATGATGTTTACAGCCAAGACACAACTCGATGACAAGGTCATCGGATTTGAAGTTGGGGTGAATGATTATCTTACCAAACCAACCCATCCCTCCGAGCTACAGGCTCGCGTCAAAACATTATTGGCGCGGGTCGGAGATAAGAAAAAAGCCACAGGCACTCCTAGAGACGAAAATCGCGGCTATGTCATCGGAGTGCTTGGCGCACGCGGCGGTCTTGGTACAACAACAATGGCTGTGAACCTGGGCGCTGGGTTGCAATCCCGCACAAAATCCGAAGTGATTGTGGCGGAGATGTTGCCGGGCCAGGGAGCTTTATCGCTTGACGTCGGTGTGACAAGTCCCAAAGGTTTGGTGGATCTTTTAAGTCTTACAAAACTGAGTGAGATCACGCATGACAGTGTCCGCGAAACATTGGTTTCTCATCCATCGGGTTTGAAATTATTACTTGCCTCAGACCGTCCACGCGATATGCATTTGATCAATCAAATTGCCAATTATGAGACTCTAGTAAAGAGACTGGCCGGGTTGGCTCGCTTTGTTGTTCTGGATCTGGGTCTGGGTATGCAGCCGTTTGCGGAAAAAATTCTGCCTGTGTGTGATGAAGTGGTGATCGTTCTGGAAGGCGTGCCAAATACCATCATTCATACCAAGGCTCTTATCGATGATATTGCAGAATTAGGTGTTCCCAAGAAAAATATCAAAGTGGTGCTGAATAACCGCATTCGCTCAGATACTCAATTGCCATCCAGTCAGGTGCAAGCCAAATTAGAACATGAGATCATCAGCACGCTGACCCCAGCCCCGGAATTATTTGTGCAAGCCACACGTGTGCAGACACCTGCAATCTTGTGCCAGCCAGATAGCCTCACCGCCCGGCAGATCACGAAGCTTGTGGATTTCGTAACTGAACGAGAGGCCCTCCCCAGATGACCGAACCCGCCAGTCCGGCACTCGCCTCCAGTGCGGCGATTGAGGACGCGGCGGTCTTGATCCGCAAAGCAGAACGCGCCGTGGTGTTGACCGGAGCAGGCATTTCCACTCCATCCGGCATACCAGACTTCCGTTCGGAGGGAACAGGTTTATGGTCCCACGATGAGCCGATGGAAGTCGC
>DATFQC010000287.1:0-7464 GCA_035264425.1 Anaerolineales bacterium | reverse complement strand
ATATCGTGACTGCTGAAAATACTTTAAACAAACTTTTCTTCATATTACTCTCCTCTATGATTTTTCGAAATGGATACAGAATGAATCTGCATGAATAATTCCTTGTTGGCTTCTACGGCATAATTGCATCCCCTTCCACGTAAGTATCCAACAAAACAAATCTTTCACTTAAAGCATTATTTGTGCCCAAGGCATAACTTGCATATCTTCCATCAAAAACGACGACGGTGTTTTTGCCCCATACCTTCGCGCCGGTTGCCGTGAATTCAATCGCAGTATTCACATCCACGCCGAGTCCAAGCACGGCATGATTTCGATAGAGCTGATTGTAGACACGTCCCCAATGACGATCCATCACCATACGCGGCTCAACCGCAACGCCCGGAATCCAATTCAAGCCAGGTTGGACGGCCACCCCGCTCAAAAGAAAATCTTTCACTGAGTCACTCTCAATGCCAGCAGAAGTGGGCGGTGGGTCGACACTCACTGCCTGACCAAGCGCCGCGGCTGCGGCGTTATCTGCCAATACGGTTTTCCCACCTGCCCATGCGTTTCGTAAGGCAGACGAGATGCCTGCGAAAGCATTCATCACGCGAGACTGATCTGGCGAGGTAACGAGAACTCCCGTGGCATTCGTAATTGCGTTCTGGACGGCAGTTTGATTCTTTGAATCAACCACAAACCATTGAACGGGATTTGTTGCTTGTGACTGCAAGGCCGTCGCGTAGGCTTTTGCATCCGCCTGTGCGTCGGTGTTTTTTGCGTAACCCAGTGCCAGCACAAGCAGGCGTGCATTGTTTCCTCCACTTTGCATGACGAAACGCTGAGTCACGGTGCCAGAAAGATCACTTTTGAGATCGCCTGCTAGAATCAAGGAGCCATACGAACTCGAGGGTAGATGAAGCGCGTCGAAACTGCGCCCCGCTATCAACGGTGCGGGAAGCGGGTGACCATCCACTAAGGGACGGCGATGCGTGATGTCATATCCAAATCCACCAGGAGGGATCAGGTGAGTCGCGACGCCGTGAATTGCGAGACTATTGGTAGGACCGGCAAAATGACCAGATGCGTTGTAGGTTCGCAGGTCAATAATGATTGTGGCTGTCGCGCCAGTAACATCGGTCAGCATCTCTTCATTTGTGATCACAGCACC
Organism: Anaerolineales bacterium; assembly: GCA_035264425.1. GTDB lineage: Bacteria > Chloroflexota > Anaerolineae > Anaerolineales > Villigracilaceae > Defluviilinea. Next base: position 6,311 of record DATFQC010000287.1, on the reverse strand, counting down.
TGTATCTGCATCCATGCCGATACCAAGCAAGCCAGTAGTGAAGCTTGTGTTGATCAGACGTGCGATGCGCCCACGCTGGAACTCATGTTGATCGAGGACAGCACTGGTCATCCCAAAACTCAACCCTCGTCGGTTGGGATCCAGACCACCAGGCAGCCAGAGGTCGACACTGCCCTGCTCGAAGCCGTTTTCAGGACCGTTGTTGCCAGTGTAGCCACCGATCATGTTTAAGGACTCGACTGCCGCTCCGGCGCTGTTGCCACTGACAGCGGCGCCATTGTTGAATGCAGCAGCCATGCTCGCTTCGAATGGAGTGTTGGCTACTACCTGCATGGCAATGGTCTGATCGCCTCCAAGGATATACATGCCATCCAGTTCACTGGGGAACAGGGCAAGATTATCTGGCAGGAATGCATCCTCCCGGACAAGCACAGGAGCTAACACAGCGTGGCAGGCTTGATTGGGAAGTTTGACTGCGTTACATGCGTTTTCTATGAGGCCCCGACGGTTATCCGCCAGAGTCAAATTTTGCTGGCGTTCACCATTAGAGATGCTGAAGGCATTTGTTGCAAATGTAATAGGAATGACGAGAATCTCAACTGTACCATCTGTATCATGTTGAACTGCTTGACGCGCGAAAAGCTGCAAGGTGACAGAGGAATATCCACTGCCGATGGGAACATAGGTATGCACTGTGCTCGCCTCTGCCTGAACGGATTGAAAACTGAAACTTGCTACCGAGATTAAAGTCAAAACTAGCCTGAGCCAATATCTTTTCATGTTGCTCTCCTCTATTGATTACGCTTAGAAATAAAAATCATCCATCAGGATTGTGCTGATGTGAAGTTTGGCTTTGACGAACGCGAGACACCTCCTCCAATGCACTTTCATTCGATGAGCAGTCAAATTCCCCTCAGATTGTCCATTTTAGGTGAGACGGCACAAAAACGCAAGTGACCTGTAACCTATTGGTGATGTTATCCATTAATGTTGTTTAAATCTCATGATCCTCTAAATCAGACTCCTGCTATAATGCCGACAATGTCAGCCGTTGGCACTGCAATCAAAAGGATCTGGACCCGCGACAGCAGGTTTCTGCTGGGCGGGTTTTTCGTTACGATCATTCTTATTGTTTATATCTGGTGGCCGCTTGTTGTTGAATATTTTGCGTATGTAGATTGGAGCAGCGAATGGTGGCGCTACATGGATTGGCTTTTGCTCGGCATCTTCGGGTTTATGTCTATTACGATTATCAGCCGCGCCAATCTCAAAACGGATTTATTGATTATTTTCGTTGGCATCTTTGGCGGGCTGGCAATTGAGTCTTGGGGTACGCAGACAAATTTGTGGCACTACTATACAGCCGAACGCCCACCGCTGTGGATCCTCCCTGCCTGGCCAATTGCAAGTCTCTCGATTGACCGGATTACACGTGTACTCCTTTTTTTAACGACGAAGTGCACAAAGAGCATTAAGGATCTAAAAAGCAAAACCTTGGTGTACTTCGTGTCCTTTGTGTTTAATTTTAAGACTTTCTATTGGCTTACCTTCGCTTCGTTTCTAAGCCTGATGCTGATCTTCGTTGCCCCGACATTTGACAAATCCCTTACCTGGCTCTCGCTTGGGTTGTGTATTCTTCTCATCCTGACTCCAACTAATTACCGTTACGCGTTACTTACATTCATGGCAGGCTCAGGACTCGGATATTATCTCGAATTGTGGGGCACGACCCGCGAATGCTGGACCTATTACGCCTATCAAACACCACCGTTGTTCGCTGTCCTTGCGCATGGGATGGCTGCCGTCGCATTCTGGCGTGCAGGCCTACTGCTGAAAAACCTTAGGGGAAAATTCAGCTTCTTAGAGAAGCGGCACCTATCGGCTGAGCAAGACCTGGGCATTTAACTCACCAAGAAGTGACATTCGTCACTCAGAATTCCATTGACACAGATAAAATTAGTCCTATAATGTGACCTGTTGGTCATATGACCAACAGGTCACATTATTATGCCAAAACAAACTTTTCTCAACCTCCCTGAAGAAAAACGTGCAACGATCATGAATGCCGCGATCGAAGAATTTGCCGAATATGGTTTGGAGAACGCTTCTACAAACCGTATCGTCAAAAATAGCGGCATCGCCAAAGGTAGCTTCTACCAATATTTTGAAGACAAGCAGGACGTCTTCATGCATATGCTGGAATTGATTGAGCACGAAGAGATCGATTTTTTCAAGGATCAGCATCCACCTGATCACAATATGGATGTCTTCCATTACTACCGCTGGATGGTTAAAACGGGCATGGAGTTCGGTCTCGCCCACCCGCGGGCCATCCAGGCAGCCTGGCGTGTATTGCTGGGCGAAGGATTGTATTACGGAAAAAACCTGGCTGGCTATCGCGAAAAGACAACCCAGGCTCTGACAATGATGATCAAGCTGGCCATGGAACGCGGCGAAGTAGATCCCAGTGTGGACGTGGTACTTGCAGTGATGGTGATGGAAACATGGAGCAATGCCATTACCACCTATGTTTTGAATGAAGGAATGAAGCAAAAAGATGTATTGAAATGGATGCGTTCTACAAAAACACAGGAAACAATCGACAAGCTCTTGTATGTAATGGAATATGGCTTGCGTAAAACAGAATCAGAATTTACAGCCAGCTCGTAGAAGAAAGGAAATAACAATGAACTTATACCTGCGCCTTGCCTGGCGCAACATCTGGCGGCACCGCCGACGCACGGTCATCATCGTGCTGGCCATGGGACTTTCTCTGGGCATGATGATGTTCTATGACGGCCTGATGGATGGCTTCAACAATGCCATCGCCGGGAATGCAGTTCGCGTGCTCGGCGGGAATGTTCAGGTCCATGCCGCAGGCTATCGCGAAAAAGTGGATAGCAATCCCCTTCTGCCTTTGATCGATGACGCGGCCGTCGTGAAAGCGGCGTTGGCTCAACCGAATGTGATCGCCGCTGCACGTCGTATCCAAACGGGAGGACTGGTAAGTAACCGCGAAGGCGCGTTCTCGATGAGCATTATCGGCGTCGAACCTGAAGCAGAAGCCCCCGTCAGCCTGATCGCCGAACACATTGTTGACGGACGTTATCTGGAAGCCGCTGATGAAGATTCCATCCTCATCGGCCAGGGACTGGCGGATGCCCTGGTCCTCAAAGTCGGCGACCGCCTCACCATGGTAGGCAGCGACATGCACAAACAAAATCGTCAGCGCACCATGACTGTGATCGGCATCTACGATGTCGGCATTCCATCCATGGAAAAAGCCACTTCCTATATTTCACTGGCAGAGGCACAGAATCTTTTCGGCCTGCGCAGTCAATCGACAGAAGTACAGATCACCTTGAAACGAGTAGGCACGGAATCCGCCATTGTGGCTGCATTGACTCCTCTTCTGCCTGGGTATGAAGTGGAATCGTGGGCAAATAATTACCCTGAACTCAGTAATGCCGTCGGTCGAAAGAATATCGTAATGGATATTTTCAGCGTCATCATTGTGATCATTGCTGGCATTGGCATTTTGAACCTGCTGATGATGGCAATCTACGAACGGACGCGCGAGATTGGTCTGTTGGGCGCCATGGGACTCAAGCCACGTCAAGTTGCAACCATCTTCATCCTGGAAGGTGCCCTGATCGGCGTGGTTGGTGCGGTGGCAGGAATCGCAATAGGACTAATCACCAATCTTAGCCTTATGCAGGTTGGTATGGATTACAGCCAGTTTGCGGGCGTCACCGATTATATGGCGTTGATCAGTGGAAAAGTTTATCCCACCCTGGGTACTAGTAAATTGTTCATGCGCACCTCGATCATCCTCGTGATCGCAGCGTTTGCTTCACTCATCCCGGCGATGATCGCGTCACGACGTGAACCGTCTGAGGCGTTGCATCACGTATAAGCACAAACCTGTCAGGTTGAAAAGATAAATCTTATGTCACAAGCATTCAAACTAGCATTTCGTAACCTGGGACGGAACAAATCCCGTTCCCTGCTCTCGGCTCTGGCAGTGAGCATCGGTATGGCATTATTACTGCTGATGGTTTCGGTCCTCGAAGGGGAAATGAGCGGAGCCCTGCAAAATACCATCCGCTTGCAAAGCGGACATTTGCAAATTCGTCCAGCCTCGTATGAAGAGAATAAGATCAGTCTCAAATGGGAGGATTTGATCGAGAACCCGGAGCAACTGGTGGAAAAACTTAAATCTCTTCCACAGATCACGGTAGCAACCCCGCGCTTGACCGCCAGTGCCATTCTAACGGTCGGTGACGAATCAAAGGGCGTGCAACTCCTCGGCATTGAACCAGACTCGGCCGCGAACCAGCCATTTCGTGACGGCATGCTTTCAGGAGAATTCATCAACGCTGATGATCGTGAGGGCATTCTGATCGGAAACACGCTTTCCGAAAAATTAAACTTGAAAGTGAACGATAAGGTTAATTTGCTGGTCACCACCTCCAACGGCGATGTGAATGAGCAGCTATTTACAATCCGCGGCATCTTTACAACCAGAACACCCGGATACGATGAAAGCACAGTTTTCATGCCGCTTGCAAAGGCACAGGCGATTACAGCCACTGAAAATCATGCAAGCACAATATTTGTATTACTGCAAAATAGCGATCAGGCAGATGCAGTGGCCAAGGCATTGCAATCCAATAACTACAAGATCCTCACCTGGCGTGATCAAAATCAGTTCGTGGTTCAGTTTGAAGATTATGCCAATGCGTTTTTCATCGTCATTTATCTCATCGTTCTGGGTATTACGGCGACAGTGGTCACAAACACGTTGGTGATGGCTGTGTTTGAACGGACTCGCGAGATTGGTATTCTTTCCGCCATTGGTATGAAAGGGTGGGATATTATGGCGCAGTTCCTCGCTGAAGCGGCGCTGCTTGCCACCGGCGGTGTCATCGGCGGCCTGATCATCGGCGGCGCAGCAGTTGCCTATTTCACCGTTTATGGAATTTATATCGGCGACTATGGCCTTACAGGCGTCCTCTTTGAAGATCACATTTATGCTCATCTTACGCTGGCAAATACCATCAACCTTGCTGTCGTTACTTATATTATTACCCTCATCGCTTCACTTTACCCTGCCAGGCTTGCTGCCCGACTGGAACCCGTCGAAGCACTACACGGATTAGGAGATTGAAATGGAAGTTACAAAAGTTAGCCATGCCACACGCGTATTCAAGATCGGCGAAGTGGAAACCAAAGCTTTGCGCGGCGTGGATCTATCAATTCAGGATGGTGAATTCACTGCGCTTGTCGGTCCTTCGGGTTCTGGCAAAACCACATTGCTGCAACTTATTGGCCTGCTCGACCAACCCACAAGTGGGAACGTAACCATCAACGGGCAAGATGCCACCCCTCTCAACCGCAATCAGCGCGCCGACCTGCGGAAGAATGCCATTGGATTTGTGTTCCAGTTTTTTGCGCTCATTCCAACACTAACAGCCTATGAAAATGTTGAAATGCCACTCCTGTTGAACGGGACGAAGCCTGCAGAGCGTAAGAAGCGCGTCAATGAAATGCTGGAAGCGGTCGGGCTCTCCGACCGGGCCCACCATCGCCCCGATCAACTCTCCGGTGGACAACAGCAACGCGTCGCGGTCGCGCGGGCGTTGGCAAACAACCCCAAGCTCATCCTGGCTGATGAACCTACCGCCAACCTCGATACCGAGAACGGCAGGCAGGTTATGGACATCATGAAAAAGCTGAATAAAGACACAGGCGTCACATTCGTTTTTGCAACGCACGATCCACGCGTGATTGGTTATGCCGATCGCGTGGTAACGTTGCAGGATGGCTTGATCACGAAAGACAGCAAAGCCAACGGAAAGTCATAGGAAAGAATGAAGAGCATAAATCTACATCGTGCTGAGCAGAGTAGCATGTTCGCGCTGCGCCGTCGAAGCGCATTATTCATACTGAATATCATCGTTATAGCGTTGGCACTCTCGTCTTGCACAGCCAGAGCATCCACATCGACAGCAATTCCAACCGTTTCTTTGGATAATAACAATAGCTCTTCATCGAGTACACAGTCCAGCGATGCGAACGCTGTTTCGGCCTCGGCAGTTGTTGCGCCCGTCAATGATGCGCAGCTGTCATTTTCTGCGGTTGGGCGTGTCATCTCTGTAGATGTCAAAGCTGGTGACAAGGTTACTGCCGGCCAGACTCTGGTTAAGCTTGATACCACCCTTCTGGAGGCAAAAGTCAAAGAGGCTGAGGCGGATGTACTGGCAGCGGATGCCCAAATCCGTTATTTGAATCGCCTTGCCACAGATCCC
>DATFQC010000286.1:0-4924 GCA_035264425.1 Anaerolineales bacterium | reverse complement strand
GCCACTGGTGGAATTTCCACCATTGATCAGAAGGCATTGAAGGATATTGGCAAGATTGTTGCGGCGCGTGTTATCCAGCCAGCGGACGATCTGACGATTATTACATTGAATGGCGTTGCCATTCGAATCAAGGTCAAGGATGTGAGGCAGGCAGGCCGTGCAACAAAGGGTGTCCACCTCATCAAACCCCAACCGGGCGATAGTGTGGCATCCGTGGCGCGGATTGCAGCAGAAGATTTGAAAAAGGCGGGTGCGCAGCTCAATGGTGATGAAAAAGTAGAAGAGCCACAACCCCAGATGATGTAAGCAAAAAGTCCAGGAGCGCCGTTAGCGCCCTGGACTTTTTATTCAAGTTCAAAACAGATCATTAAAACAGAGCCATCTTCCCCAACACAAACATTGCCAGCGTACCAACGATACAAACGGTAAACATCAACATGACTGAAATGAGAAATCGTTGCTGCGCGGTCATCCCCATGAAACGCGCATTACTTCTCAGGCGGCGTTTTGGCACAGGTTTTGCGACGGGTTCCTTATAAAGATCATTGGGTTCTTCTTCGTAGAAAGAGGATTCTGCAGAATCGCGTAGATTATCAAACATTTTTACCTCGTCGGGAAGTATATCACGTGTGTTTACTGGTGCGGACGTAAGCGAACATCCCCAAATCGTACTGTTATCGAATTTCCCAACTCATCACTTAACCTCAAACTCCCGTCGGATTCGAGCCCAAGTAGCTTCCCCGTAACTGGGTTTCCATTTCCTTCTTGAATATGGATCTGTTCGCCGCGAAACGCGAGTACTTTTTCCCACGACGTGATAAAAGAATCAGTGCCAATATGGGGGCGCAGTGCAATAATTCCTGCCAGAATATCATGCAATATTTCTTCTCGTTGGACTTCCGGTCCCAGCGATTCTTCCAGACTGGCGGCAGGGAATTGCACGAATTCAGGAGGAGGAACGGCGCCCTTCAATATATTTATTCCAATACCAATCACCAGGCAATTCACTTCGTCGCCCGACCACACCGATTCAACCAGGATGCCTGCTACTTTGCGGCCATTCAACAGGACATCATTGGGCCATTTGATCTGAGTGATGAGTCCGCGCGTCTGGAGTGAATCAGCTACGGCAAGCGCGGCTAGGCCCACCATCCGGGTGAGGTAGGGTTTCTCGTCCGCCCTGGGACGCAGGATCAAGCTAAATGCAAGCGCAGAATCTGGGGGGGTAAACCATTTTCGGTCGAGACGTCCGCGTCCTGCGGTTTGCTCATCCGCAATCACAAGCGACAGATCCTCAGCATCGCTTGTTGCCCAGGCAAGAGCCTCAGTATTTGTGGAGCCGATGGAATGATAATACCGGATCTCCCCCAGCGGTAATTTCGAAAGCGTCTTTTTGAGTTCGTTTTGATTCATGGAGAAACAATCATAGAGGCGACCCGCCAAACGTACAAGCTGGCTACCGGCCGTTTAGATGAGAATGTGGGAATCCGAATGGGTCGCCCTGACTATGGCAAGACAAACCAGGGGTTGATAAACCCTCCGTTTTGACGGACCTCAAAATGCAAGTGAGCACCCTCTGAATTACCGGTATTGCCTGCGGAGCCGATCCATTGACCTGCTCCTACACTTGCACAGAGCCCTACGCCAATCACACTCAAGTGGGCGTAGACGGTTGAGTATCCATTCCCATGGTCGATCTGGATAACGTTGCCATAGCCGTAGTTGTAACCACCCTGCGCCATGGTGACCACACCGCTATCTGCCGCATAGACCGCCCCACCTTCGCCATCGGCAATGTCAATGCCCAGGTGACCTGACCAGTAATCGTTCCCAGAGAGGAAATGATTATCCGCGGGCCAAGTAAAGCCGCCACCGCCCACTGCACCGCCCGAACACGCGCTCTGACTGGTTGAGGAAGTTCCCGAAGCGCCTTTGGCTACAGTTGGCACCAGCCATTGGACAAACTCGCGTTGCCCTCCTGGCACCATCACCCATGAGCCCGAGTCAACTTTTGGGTTGGTGAGATCGATATCATTGCCGGGGTAATTAAGAATGTCGTCAATGGATGCCTTAAATTCGGTGGCAACACTGTCAAGGGTGTCGTTTTCTTTCCATTGATAATAAATCCCATCTGTAGGTGGGATCTTCAAAATCTGCCCAGGTTTTAGACTGTGTGGATCATCCTGAAGGACATCATAATTTGCCCACAAAATTGTTTCTGGCTTGAGCTTAAAGGATTCAGCAATGGCGAAGATCGAGTCTCCTCGCACCACGCGATATTCTTCGATATCGTAACGAGGCTTATCCGCCGGGACATTGGTTTTGATCTGGATTTCCCGTCCAATTGCTTCGAGCGCTTTCGGTCCGCCCAAAGCCGGCATAGAGACTTGGAGTGTGTTCTTATTTGAAGAGGCAGTGGGGATTGGTGCTAGTGCCTTTGGCAAAGCTATGGATTTTTTCCATATAAGCGCGCCAACAACCATCCCTGCCACAAGAATGAATGTGGCAGTCCAACTGAGGATCGTAAAGCGATTATTGTTGAAGAATGATGAGAATTTGGGCATTCTAATCTAGTGTGTCATTGCGCATCACGGTATGGTTCCTTGATTCTCATGGGCTCTCTGGCAATGACAGATTAACTAAGCGTCTCTTCCTAAATTCTCGAGGAATTCCTGATTGGTACGAGCCCGATCAAGCCGGGTGACAATTGCTTCTGTGGCGACTGATTGGTCCATCCCGGCACCTGTAGGTGGTGAGGATATCATCTGAATATACATTCTGCGCATTAACCAGACACGTTGAAGCAAATCGGGTCCGAGCAAAAGGTCTTCGCGACGGGTGGAGGAGCGTTCGATATCCACCGCCGGGAAAATACGTCGTTCCTGTAGTTTGCGGGAAAGATGCAGTTCCATATTGCCGGTGCCTTTGAACTCCTCAAAGACAACGTCGTCAAGCCTGGAACCTGTATCCACCAGACAGGTTGCAATAATTGTCAGCGAGCCACCTTCTTCGATGTTGCGGGCTGCTCCGAAGAAGCGTTTGGGAGGATAGAGCGCCGAAGGATCCATACCGCCTGACAGCGTGCGTCCGGAAGGGTTTACCACGAGATTATAGGCGCGCGCCAGACGAGTGATCGAGTCCATCAAGATTACCACGTGACGACCGATCTCAACCAACCTCTTAGCCCGCTCTAAGGCGAGTTCCGCCGTCCGTACATGAGAGGTAACCGGCTCATCGAATGTCGAGGCGACGACTTCGGCGTCAACAGAACGATCCATATCGGTCACTTCTTCAGGCCGCTCACCGATCAGAGCGACGATCAAATGTACATCTGGATATTTGGTTGAAATTGAGTTCGCAAGCTGCTTAAGAATTGTAGTTTTTCCCGCTTTTGGAGGAGAGACAATCAGGCCACGCTGTCCCCGGCCAATCGGAGCGATCAGATTGATCAGTCGTGGAGCGAGTGTATCGTGGTCGGTTTCCAGGTCAAATCGTTTGTCAGGGAAGATTGGCGTAAGATTCTCAAATATCGGTCGGTGAGAAGCATCTTCCGGGTCGACCCCATTAATCGATTCAACCTTGAGCAATCCGAAATGCCGTTCGCTTTCACGGGGTGGACGTACCTGACCAATCACTAAATCGCCAGCTCTGAGTTCGTGACGGCGAAGCTGAGCCTGTGATACATACACATCCTGGTCGCTGATCCTGTAATTCGTGGCGCGCAGGAAACCAATTCCTTCGCTCATGATTTCCAAAATGCCGCCGCGCAACTCAATACCTTCTTTTTGCGCCTCGGCCTCACGGATCATCATGGCAAGCGTCTCTTTTTTCAGACGGTTTGCATTGGGAATATTCAGCCCCTTTGCCATACCGCGCAGTTTGACAAGAGGTTCGTTCTCGAGTTCAAGTATTTTCATAGTCTTTTCTCATGGGGTGGGATGTTGGATAGAATGAAATATAAAAATTGCCCAGAATGCATTGAGCAATCTGGTGAAATCCCTTAGGTTGTGGATGAGTATGGATTTTCGTTCAAATTCTGTTCACGCGTAACCCGTGCAGGTTAAATTGCCTTGCATCCAGATCACGCAATCATAAGCCTTCAGTCAACTGGGAAGTTGAGATTATTATAGCATGTTCGATGAGGTGGTGCAAGCAAATTTACCGTTTTTGTAACCAACTTGCAAATTTGTGAAATACATTCTTATATCTCCTGCGCCAGGGAAATTTGATTTTTATCATAGAGGATTTGATTTTGCAAATCCCATAAATGCCGATAGAGACCTTCCTGTTTCAGTAATTCTTCATGAGTACCTTTTTCGACGATCTGACCACTATTCATCACCAGGATTTCATCCACATTTTCAAGCCCGACCAGGCGATGCGTAATTAGCAGGGATGTTTTTCCATGCATTGTTTCAAAGAGAGTCGCCAGCATCTCTTTTTCAGTTAGTGGATCAAGATTGGCGGTCGGTTCATCAAGGATTAGGATCGGCGCATCTTTCAGCAACGCGCGTGCGATTGCTAATCTCTGGCGCTCACCACCCGAAAGCCTCACTCCCTGCTCGCCGATAAGTGTATCATAACCTCTCGGTAAGCTTACAATAAATTCATGGATTTGCGCTGCCTTCCCCGCAGATTCCATTTCCTCCTGAGTGATAGATCGACGGGCCAGTCGTAAATTTTCACGGATGCTGGTATTGAAGAAATAACTATTCTGTGAGACAAGCGCCATCTCTTTTCGGACGTCATCCTGATTCAGTACCTTGAGCGATTGGCCACCCAACGTAATTTCTCCCGCCTCATAATCCCAGAACCGGAGCAGGAGATTTGTAAGCGTACTCTTTCCTGCGCCGCTTGGTCCAACAATGGCAATTAATTTCCCTGCAGGAATGTCAAAAGATACTTGCTGCAAAACCGGTATTGA
>DATFQC010000285.1:0-3969 GCA_035264425.1 Anaerolineales bacterium | reverse complement strand
TCGATTCCCTGCATCATCGAAAACGGAGATGGGGAACCGGTGTTCAACCTGGCTCGCATATCCAACTCCTCGATCAAGATATTTGAGCCATTCCAATGCCCATCTGCCACGATGACTTCATCCGCACCCGCGTTGCATGCTCCGCGAATGGCCGCGTTCACGTCCTCAGTCATCTGTTTGCGAAAACGGGTGTACTCGGGATGACCTGGCGTGACCTGATCCCAGGTGGTCACCCCTGTAATTCCTTCCATATCGGTTGCGATCAATATTTTCATGATGATGTTCCTTTCAGGCTTACCTGGCTCTCATCAGCGAGCGGAGCTCTATGAGCTATCCATCTTTCAATCAAACTTCCGATCCATGGATAGTGATAATCATGCCCTTTGAGCACGCGGTATCCGGCCCATTGCCCCAGAATATGTAAAAAAGGGACAAGTAAGATGAGCACGAAAGAGATTAATAACGATAGACCAAAGACAATGATGCCGAATATTCCACCTAATGAGTTGAAATTGGCTTCTCCGATGATTCCAGTTACAGCAACGAGCAAAAGAAAGCCGAATAAGTAGATGAACCCTCCGATAAATAAAAGGGTGGTTGTCGCGGCCTGATAGACAAGAGTCTGGATGGATTGGAATCTCAAAAAGAGACTGCGCGGGCCATAAAGGATCCACGTTGTCAGTGGCGCCAGCATTCCCCAAAGCATGATCAGAATGCTGAAATGTCCCATCGCTGCCACCCAGCGGAATTCGTGATCATCGTTGAGCCCTACCTGTTCATCTGATTTTCGAATCGGGTCATAGGCAAGATAGCGTGCTAATCGATTCCCCATGATTGGATAGCGAAAGTCTTTGCCAAATGCACAAGCGACGGCGGCAATAATTGGCAAAAGAAAGTAAATGGCGAAAAAACCAAAAATAATAATGAAAAAAAAGATCATCCCTGAATTTAGGATCACGTTCGCGTGTTGACCGCTTTCCACTTCAGGTCTGAGTGTGATAAGTAAAAGAATGGTAGCTAGAACGATAATCACCAGGTAGGACAAAATCCAAACGGTAAACCCCAGGGATTGATATCCCAATGCCTGCAAACTCTGGAAGGATGAGTAATTCGACTTGCGTCGCTGATCAGACCAGCCAATGATTGGCAAAAGAATACCCATTCCAAACGCGAGGGAAGAGAGATGGGAGAGGACAGCCCAGAGGCGTTCTTCGGTGGTGGCAGATATGTTCATGTTTGATAATTATGTGATAGGCGGCGGGAGCCACGGCCCATCCATTTTATCAGAGAGAAATATAACGTATAATCCCGAGAAATTATCGTTTGGAGGAGTCATGCCAGAGGTTGCTTTGTTTTCCCTCAGCGAAGAACACAAAATGATTCGCGATGCGGCGCGCGATTTCGCCCAAAATGAAATTGTGCCAATCGCGGCCGAGTTTGATGAGAGTGGAGAATTTCCACATGTAACCATCAAAAAAATGGGCGAAATGGGTTTTATGGGCATCGAGATCTCAGAGGAGTATGGTGGCGCGGGGATGGATACCCTGGCTTATGTGCTGGCACTCGAGGAGATTTGCAAAGCGGATGCCTCGCACGGCGTGATCATGTCGGTGAACAACTCATTATATTGTCATGGCATTATGAAATATGGGACCGAAGAACAAAGACAGAAATTTGTCGTGCCCATTGCATCAGGAAAAGGCATTGGCGCCTACTCGTTGACTGAACCACAGAGCGGCTCAGACGCGGGGACGATGAAGAGCCGCGCTACGCGCGACGGTGATAACTACATTTTGAATGGGCGTAAATCCTGGGTGACCAGTGGCCCTGTGGCGGATTACTATGTTGTCTTCATGATGACGAACCCGGAGAAGCAGCAAAAGGGGATCAGTGCGTTTTTAGTGGAAGCCAACACACCCGGCCTGACGCGTGGGAAGAAAGAGCCAAAACTTGGAATCCGTGCTTCCGCAACAAGTGAATTGATCTTTGAGAATTGTTGTGTGCCTGCCACCAATCGCTTGGGCGAGGAAGGGGATGGGTTCAAGATCGCGATGACCGTTCTGGATGCGGGCCGCATCGGGATCGCGACTCAGGCGCTAGGGATCGCGGAGGCAGCGTACGAAGCCGCGCGCCAGTACGCGGTCGAGAGAGAAGCATTCGGTCAACCGATTGGAGCATTCCAGGGTACGGGGTTCAAAATCGCAGATATGAAGACACGTATCGAAGCCTCCCGTCTATTGATCTATAACGCGGCGATGGCAAAAGAGAAATCCAAAAAGGATGGCAGCCGATATTCCTTGGAAGCGGCTATGGCGAAGTTGTTTGCCTCCGAAACTGCGATGTATGTGACCCATCAGGCTGTCCAAATTCATGGGGGTATGGGTTATAGCAAGGAACTTCCGGTCGAGCGTTATTTCCGGGATGCCAAGATCACGGAAATTTATGAAGGCACCAGCGAGATTCAGCGGCTGGTCATCTCCAGAAGTGAATTAGGATTGAAATAATTGATAGTGTTGTAAATGACATCGTTGCTTTATTATCTTATTCCTCTTTTTGTTATTGCTGTTGTGCTGGACATCTATTTCGTAACAGGTTTGCAGAGATTCCGCAAATTAAAAAAAGAATCGACAGGTAAAGACGGGGTTTTGAAAATCAGTCAGTGGAAATTATTAAGGCAGGCTTTTTGGGGAATTTATGGAGGGGAGAATACGTTGAACAATAATAGCGCTCCACTATTTCGAAGAGAGTTCGCAGTTGATAGACTGAGAGCAGGCTTCGATGCAGTGAAAAGTCGCTTGAAGACTTATGATCTCGCGATGTGGTTGTTTATTGTTGCGGTAGCTGTTTACCTTGCCACACACCTGATCGGATTGACAAAATTTCCCATTTACTTTTTCACAGATGAAGCAATCCAATCCCTATCCATGACGGATTTGATCAAAAATGAATATCGAGATCTGGAAGGGATGTTGTTTCCCACCTATTTTAGGAATGGCGATTATTACAACATCGGCTTCAGTGTTTACCTGCAATGGCTGCCGGTTGTCCTCTTTGGAAAATCAGCCCTTGCGACTCGCGCTATGTCTGTTTTCGTGACATTAATTGCAGCCGTCTCCGTAGGGATGATGCTTCGAGACGTGTTCAAGCTGAAATACTGGTGGACCGGTACATTGTTTCTTTCCATCACTCCTGCCTGGTTTCTACATTCGCGAACTGCTTTTGAAACCGCTGAATTTGTGGCTTTTTACGCGGGGACGTTATGTGCCTATCTGTATTATCGTCATCAATCGCCGCGTCATTTGTATTTAACGATTTTTTTGGGCGCGCTTGCCTTCTATACCTATAGCCCTGCCCAAGTCATTGTGCCATTGACTGCGATGGGGTTGCTCATTTCAGATTGGCCCTATCATTGGGAGAATCGCCGCACACTGCTGAAGGGACTGGCGATGACCGCGGTCATGGCCGTGCCTTATATTCGATCCACGATAAATATTCCCAATGTCCCTTTTGCCCAGTTGCGGATATTATATTCATACTGGTTTGAAAAAATACCCCTCTCAGCAAAAATTGGCCGTTACGTTTCGGAATTCGGTATTGGTCTCAGTCCCTGGTATTGGTATGTCCCGAACAATCGTGATCTTGTACGTCACCTGATGAAAGATTATGGACACATCTTGATCTCTACGTTGCCATTTGCCTTGCTTGGTATGGCGCACACATTGCGGAATCTTCGCCGGCCGGCGTACCGTACTATCCTTATTGCGCTAATGATCTCTCCGGCCGCAGCTGCGCTCATACAAATCAGCATTACGCGCGCACTTGTCTTCGTTGTCCCGGCCACAATGGTGACAGCCATCGGGCTCGAACAAGTTCTGGTATGGGTGGAAGATCCGAGAAAACGACTTGTTGAATTGGGCCAAGGGCAAAGCCCCACGCACATTCGAATTGTCACCGCCCTGATCATCCTGG
>DATFQC010000284.1:0-4078 GCA_035264425.1 Anaerolineales bacterium | reverse complement strand
TATGGCGGGAGTGTGCGTATTGTGCGCCGGCAAAACAATAAGGAAATTCAACTGGCGCGTCTGGTAAGGGAGGATTATTTTGGTGAAATGGCACTCGTTGAAAAAAGGCCCAGATCTGCTACTGTGACAGCATTGGCGGACACATTGTTGCTGGTTCTTTCGCGCCAGGATTTCGAAAAACTTTATAAGGAGAAGCCCGATCTAAAATTGAATCTTGCCGTTGCCATCCGCAGCCGTCAGTTGGCACGCCAACTGCTTTTTAAATGGTTAAGACCCGACGAGGTCATCTACTTCCTGGCACGTAAACATCCCATGATTCTCTATCAAAGTCTGGGGTTACCGATCCTTGCATTTGTAGTGCCGTTCGGCTTGTTTTATGGCTGGTTTGCGATTGCGCCCTTCTTCATTGTTGGATTTGCAGCCTGGTTATCCCTGATTGCAGTGATCGGTTGGATCATCTGGCTTGTTGTCGATTGGGGCAACGATTATTACATTGTTACCAATCAACGCGTCGTTTGGCTTGAAAAAGTGGTGGGAATTTATGATAGCCGGCAGGAATCACCGTTAAGCACTGTCCTTTCCGTTGGGATTGAGGCGAATCCATTGGGCCGCGCTCTGGATTTTGGGAATGTGATTGTACGGACCTTTGTGGGCAAGATTCCATTTAGCCATGTCAATCATCCCCATCAAGCGGCGCGCATGATCGAAGAATATTGGCAGCGGACTCGTGAGGCTGCCGTCGGTTTGGAAAAGGAAGCTATGAAGGATGCGATCCGCAAACGACTTGGGATTCCGATCCCTCCCAAGCCGAAAACGGACACCGCTTCAACTGCACCGCCTGTTCCAAAAGGCATAAATCTGCTGCGTATGTTGGGATCCAATACCCTCAAACTGCGATACGAGTCCGGCGATACAGTAATCTATCGAAAGCATTGGGTAGTATTGATCCTGGAAGCCTGGATACCCGTACTTGGCATGCTTGCCGTCATTCTTTTATTTTTCCAGCGCGTCTACCAACTAATACGAACTCCTGGCGAAGCACTGATTTCTTTCAATGGTGGGATCCAAGTGGATGCCTGGGCCGGGGCTCTCATTATTCTCCTGTTCGTACTTTTTATTTGGTTTGTCTATCGAGTGTTGGATTGGAGTAACGATAAGTTCGAGGTGACTGCTGAACAGATCATTGACCTGGATAAAAAACCATTTGGTTCAGAAACGCGTAATGCAGCTCAGCTTGAGAATATTTTGGGAACAGAATATAGACGCATCGGCATTCTGGGAAATATCTTTAACTTTGGAACAGTTTATATTACCGTGGGTGGTACCAAATTTGCATTCGAAGATGTGATCGATCCGGCGGCCGTTCAATCTGACATCAACCGCAGACGGGCGGCGCGCGCAGACAAAAAGAAGCAGGCTGAAGTGAGTGCAGAACGGGAACGTATGGCAGAGTGGCTGGCTACCTATCACAAAAGCGCTCAGGAATTCTTCGATGAAGAAAATAAGAAAAACCGAAAACCGGGTTAAAATCGGGAGCTTGTTGCTCTTATGAAGGGTGACAATAAACGTAATAAAAGGTAACCCTAATTAATGACTCTTCGCAAAATTGTGACTCTTCCAGATCCTGTATTGCGCCGTAAGGCTCATACTGTGACGAAATTCGATAAAAACCTCCAGACCCTGCTTGATGATATGGTGGAAACCATGCGTGACGCGCCAGGGGTCGGACTCGCCGCGCCGCAGATCGGTCTCTCTGAACGTATTATCGTCGTTGAATATTTTGAACGCGCGGAAGATGAAGAAAAGGAAGATGCCCCAAAAAAAGTATGGGCTGTTTTGAATCCTGAGATCATAAAACCATCGGAAGAAACGTTGATGGGTGTGGAAGGCTGTCTCTCCATTCCCGGGCTGGTGGGCGAGGTGGAGCGCCACGCGGCGTTACAAGTGAAGGGACTCAATCGTCATGGGAAGCCTATGAAGATCAAAGCCGAAGGATGGCTGGCCCGCATCTTTCAGCACGAGATCGATCATTTGAATGGCGTCCTTTTTACAGACCGGGCCACGCGGGTCTGGAAGCCACAAGAAGAAGTGGACGCTGAACAAGAAGTTTGATGACTTCCACCCTTCGACGTTTAACGGCTGCTGACCTTCCTCGACTTCGTCAATTTTGGATAAAACATTGGGGCGGCGAAGAGATGCTCACGCGGGGTAATGTTTATCGCCCGAAACAACTTGACGGTTTTGTCGTCGAAGATGAAAATGAATGGGTGGGCCTCATTACCTTTTTGATCAAGGATAATGAGTGTGAAGTTACTTCACTGGATAGCCTGCGCGAAGGAAAAGGCATCGCCACCCAGTTGCTTGACAAAGCGATTCAAGAAGCACGCGCAGGAAATTGTAAGCGCCTCTTTCTGATTACAACCAACGATAATTTACATGCGCTCGGGTTTTATCAAAAACGTGGTTTTGAAATTGTCACGATTTATCGTGGCGCAGTGAATGAATCAAGGAAAATAAAGCCAACTATTCCACTCGTTGGAATGGATGGTATTCCGTTAAGGGATGAAATAGAATTGGAAGTGATGCTGAAGAGTTAACGTCACATTTGGAACGTCGAAGATTTGATGACCTCTGACTTTCAACATCTGATCGGCGATTTATGTTTTTAAAACGTTTGTCTCTGACCAACTTTCGTAAATTTACACGCCTGGATGTGGATATCCCGCGGCAGGTTGTTGTGCTGGTAGGAGCCAATGCACAGGGGAAAACGAGTGTACTGGAAGCTATTTACTTTCTTGCAGCATTCACCTCCTTTCAGACTCATGCCGATCGTCAAATTGTCAATTTTTATGAGGCCAAAAATAATTCCCTGACGGTCACGCGGCTAATTGCTGAATATCAACGCAGCAGAAGCAAGCATCGGCTGGAAGCGCGTCTCATTCTTGAGCCGACTGGCGTGTTGAACGCTCAACGCCTGCGTAAGGAAGTATTGCTCGATGGCGTGAAAAAATCCGTCAATGAGATCATCGGCCATTTCAACGCGGTCATTTTTGTGCCGCAAATGTCCCAGATCATCGAAGGTGCCCCTGAAGAACGACGGCGTTATCTCAATCTTGCGTTGGCACAATCCACGCCGGCTTATGCTCGCATTCTCAGTGAATACAACCAGGCACTGACCCAGCGTAACGCACTCCTCAAACTGCTGGGAGAACGCAGTGGAAGCAGTGATCAGCTGGAAGTCTGGGATGACACCTTAGCGCGCCTCGGTGCGCAGATCATTTTGTGGCGAATTGAAGCCATCCAACAGATCGAACGACTCGCTTCACGCGTCCATAACGAATTGACGCGTGGTTCCGAAATCCTCCGGCTCTCCTACGAACCGGCTTTCGATCCATTACCGAAACCAAATGGACAATTGGGATTGAAAATGGATACCATCGTTGATCGTTCACGTTTGGACTTGGATGAAATTCGGGCTGGCTTTCGGGCACGCTTAAGTGCATTGCGTGGTGAAGAGATCGCCCGCGGTGTGACGACAATCGGTCCCCATCGCGATGAATTACGCTTTCTCGCAAACGATATTGATCTTGGTAATTATGGTTCGCGTGGGCAAGTCCGCACAACGTTGTTGTCTTTGAAGCTTGCCGAAGTGAATTGGATGAAGGACCGCACAGGTGAGTGGCCCGTGATCCTGCTCGATGAAGTGATGGCAGAGTTGGACCTGCTGCGTCGAGCGGATCTGTTAAAGTATGTGGGTGAAAGCGAACAGGTATTGTTTACCACCACTGATTTGAACCTCTTTCCATCTGATTTTGCCCAGAAGGCTGAAGTGTGGCACGTGGAAGACGGAAGAGTCGAAAAATAATCTCGAATTTAGCCATGCAGGTCACTGAGAAAGAAGAAAAAACTCACAGTTCTCTGTGTGCTCAGTCGCGATGTTTAAGGAGCTGATCCCTGAAAAACATCGCGAGGTAGTGAATAAGACACTGCAGTTGATCAAGGAGATCGGTACTTAATGAATCCTCTTGCAAAACGCGCACTCAAAATCCATGAACGGCTGCTTGAATTTTATGGCGAG
>DATFQC010000283.1:0-6248 GCA_035264425.1 Anaerolineales bacterium | reverse complement strand
TAGTATTCAGGAGAAAACAATGACAGAGCAGATCAACGCATTCCAAATTGCCCAAAAACAGTTCGATTCCGTTGCTGAAACAATGAAACTTGACTCGGGTGTGCGGGATGTCCTTAGGTGGCCGGCCCGTGAGTTTACTTTCCGTATTCCTGTACGCATGGATAATGGTACGCTGCAGGTTTTCACCGGTTTCCGTGTCCAGCATAATGACGCGCGTGGTCCTAACAAAGGTGGTATTCGCTTCCATCCGGATGAAACAATCGATACGGTACGCGCCCTCTCCATGTGGATGACCTGGAAATGTGCCGCAGTGGATATCCCGCTGGGTGGCGGTAAGGGAGGCATCATCGTCGATCCTTCCAAGCTCTCTTCCAATGAAAAAGAACATTTGTGCCGTGGTTGGGTGCAGCAAATGATTAAGAATTTAGGACCACGCCAAGATATTCCCGCTCCGGACGTTGGTACAACACCCCAGATGATGGGCTGGATGATGGATGAATATTCAAAACTCTCTGGTGGATATGCACCGAGCGTGTTTACCGGCAAGCCTGTGGGTGGCGGTGGCTCATTAGGACGCACAGAAGCAACTGGTTTTGGTGTGATCTATACCATTCGTGAAGCCATGAAGCACCTCAACATGGATCCAACAAAGTGTGTCGCAGCGATTGAAGGCTTTGGCAACGTGGCCCAATATGCCTCCATTGGCTTTGTCGAAATGTTAGGTGGCAAGGTAGCTTGTGTCTCGTGTTGGGATCGTAACGATAAAAAGTCCTACACCTATAGCCACAAAGACGGCGTGGATGGTCGTTTCCTGCTTTCCATCGTTGATCAATATGGAACGATTGACCGGAAAAAAGCAGAAGAAGCTGGTTATGTGGTTGAGGATGGCGACGCCTGGATTACAAAGGAAGCCGATGTGCTGATCCCTGCTGCAATCGAAGGGCACGTCAACACAGAAACAATTAAGAAGATGTCCAGCCGTATTCGAATTGTAGCGGAAGGCGCGAATGGACCCACCACACCGGAAGCCGATGAGGTCTTAAAGGAAAACAAGATCTTCATCATCCCCGACTTTCTGTGCAACTCCGGCGGCGTGACCACCTCATACTTTGAGGGTGTGCAAAACGACATGAACTTCTACTGGTCAAAACAGGAAGTGCTGGAGCGTTTGGATGCAAAGCTCACCAATGCCTTCAATGATGTGCTTCAAATGGCTGAGAAGGAACATGCTTATATGCGCGATGCAGCCTATATGGTCTCCATCCAGCGTGTGGTGGATTCAATGAAGATCCGCGGCTGGCTGCACGGCGACTGGTAAAGATTAGACCTTCAATAAAAAGAACGCATCCATCGTGGGTGCGTTCTTTCTATTAGTGAACTTCTCGTTGATTGTCACGCCGACAACTGATTCCGTTAAATCAATCTTTGTGCGCCTCCAGGCAGACAACTCCCTGCGCCCCTACGTGCGCGTCATGGACCGTGCCAGCAGGCAGGTCAAGCCGGTCACCGGCTTTCAGAGCAAGCTGCTGTCCAAGCTCAGGCAAGCCGAATGTGATACTTCCCTGTGCCACGTAGATAACCTTATTGTAGAAATGTGAATGCGCGGAATAAGTATCGAATGGCCCATTCGACCACGAATACGGATTTAAACCCTCGTCGGTCATAAGTTGCCAGAGAATGGACTGAGTTGGGGGAACGGAATTAGCCCAGGGCGTGACAAAAGGTGTGCTCATAGCTTTTCCATCAATTCAATCCGATTCCCGAACGGGTCAAAGACGTACGCGCGCTTATATCCATCCAATGGCGGTTGGGATGTGTCGGTTTCATATCCTGCATTTTGAACGTTTGTGATCAGCAGGTCGAGGTCATCCACACGAAAGGCTGGATGGGCTTTACGGGCCGGTTTAAAATCCGCTTCCACACCGAGGTGAAGTTGAACATTTTCAGATTGGAACCAGGCGCCACCCCGTTTTGCAAGTTCAGGTGGCTTCGAAATTTCAGAAAACCCCAATAACTTTATGTAAAATTCACGGGCTTTTTCTTCTTCCCCGATTGGCATGGCAATTTGAACATGGTCAATGGAAAGGATCTTCATTATTTAGGGCTCAACTGGATATCCAGCATCGATCCAGGCTTGCAAGCCACCCAGAATGGCACTGACTCGTGGGTAGCCATTATGCAAAAGAATGAACGCCGCACGGGCGCTTGTGTGTTCGTTAAGTCAGGTACAGTAGGTAATGATCCATATGTTTTTATCGAGAGGCAAATTGGCAGGGTCCGTTTGGATTGCACTCAGGGACACTTCCAGCGCGCCAGTGATATGACTCCGGGCGTAGGCATCTGCTCCGCGCACATCCACGATCACTGCATCACCGCCGTCGAGGGCAGCTTTGGCCTGATCTGCCGGCACGCGCGGGACTTCTGCATCTGTTTGTGGCAGATTGGCCTCAGGTTGCGTGGCGACCGGTTCTGTTGTTGGTGTTGGAACAAGGATTTGAGTCTCTATGGTAGTAGGCGCTGAAGTTGGCTCGGTTTGTGGCAATAGCGCGTTACAGGCCAGCGACGTAAGAAAGAGGATTAGAGTTGCGAGCAGAATATATTTTATTCTTTTCATAAGAGTTATCTTTACTTCTCAGCTGCCAGCCACTTTTTTATAAAAGTAATCGTCGCTTTCATTTATTACAATTCAGAATAGCGATCAACGCGCTTGCCAATGATGGCAATACTGTCATCCCAAAATTTTCGTTTGGTGATATCAATGCCGAATCGTTTGGCGAGCCTGGCAGCCGTCTCTTCACCGGTAGAGGCGAGTAAGTTTTTGTAGTCTTCCACAAACGCCTCACCACGTTGCTGATAAATTGCATAAAGACCCGTAGCAAACAATAAGCCAAAGGCATACGGATAGTTGTAAAACGACAGGTTAGGGGAATAGTAATGCGGCTTCCAGGTCCACATAAACTTCTGCAGGTACTGCTCATCGAGTCCGTCGCCGTAGGTTTCCTTCTGGGCGCGCTCCATGATGTCATTGAAATCATCCGAAGAAAGTTCGGATTGTGCGCGGCGCTCGAAGACTTCCTTTTCAAAGAGATAGCGGGAATAGATATCTACAATGATACCTGCTGCGTTAATTAACTGCGCTTCAAGGACAGCCAGTTCTTCCTGCGGATCCTGTGTGGAGGCGAGGACCGCCTCCGTTACGATGGTCTCACACATCGTCGAGGCGGTTTCGGCCAGTGTCATCGGCGTGAGTTGTTGCAGAGATGTTTTGTCTGCCTGATACGCACATTCGTTATGGAAGGCATGCCCTAGTTCATGCGCCAGCGTGCTGACTTGGTCGAATGAACCATCAAAGTTGGAAAGGACGCGGCTTTCCTTTACACCTTCCACTGCCATACAGAACGCGCCGCCACGTTTCCCCTCGCGTTGTTCAGCATCGATCCAGTGATTGTCAAAGGCGCGTTTGGCAAATGCCGCAAGATCAGGGGAGAACTTTCCAAAATTCTCAAGAATAAAATCGCGTGCTTCTTCGAATGAATAAACTTTGTCCGTTTTTCCCATCGGCGCGAAGAGATCCCACCAGGCAAGTTTTTCCTTGCCAAGTTTCTTGGCCTTTGCATTGAAATATTTGCGGAACATGGGGAATGAATCTTTCATCGCGGCGAGCATTGCTTCGAGAGTCTTGCGATCCATCCGTGCCGCGTCCAGAGAAGAGTGGATCGCGTCCTTGCGGCCGCGCTTCTGGTTCAATGTATTTGCTTCCCCTTTGACCCCATTCAGGCACGCTGCCAATGTTTCTTTAACTTCCTCCCAGGCTTTGTTCTCAGCATCATAGCCGCGGTGACGTGTCGCTTCATCGGGGTGAGAACGTAGGTTAATGAGCGCCGGCATGGGTAACTTTTGTGTTTTGCCGTCCAGTTCAAAATCCACAGAAAGCTGGGATGTGACTGTTCCCTGCAATTTTTCGAACGCATTGCCTCCACTCAAAGACAGTTCTGCGGCAAGGGCTTCTTCCTCGTCACTCATCAAATATTTGCTCTGTTCAGCCGCTTCCCGGAGCATGAACTCATGCGCCTTTGCGGAACTACTGTTCGTAACAACTTTATCCAGCTTTGGCTCGATCTTCCCGAGCCAGGCAGTAAACTGAGTCATCAACTGATTCATCGGCAGGCTGGCTTGCTCAAATTCGGAAAGTGTTTTCATCGCGACTTTGTTGCGTGAATCGGTGGTCACATACGAGTAGATAAACGGCACAATGGTGGCAGAAATCATCTGGATGTTGTTGATCTGATCGATGGCTTTACCTACCAAGGGGGCAAGCTCTTTGGCTTTTGTCTTTGAGTCTGTTTTTTTGAGTTTATTTTTGAAAAATTTTTCAAGCGCGGCAACTTGCTTCTTGTAATCGTTAACCGCAGCTTTAAATTCGTCAGATTCAAGCGAGGGATAGACATTTGTTAGATCCCAACGCGGGGCAGAAGTAGTCATAGGTTTCTCCTGAAATATAGTGGGATAAGTATATCAAATTGAAATCGGGAGTTATTCAACTCTCCAATGCCAACGCGACAGCCTCTTCAACGGTCATGGCTTGTCCTTCGGTCGAAAGTCTTACAAACTCAGCATCTGCCACAGTAGCATGGATAATTGCCAAATCTCTGTCGACGGAAGCCTGCTCCACCGGCGGGCGAAGCTCGCCACTGTCCTCTCGCAGCTTTGATGCCCAGGAAAATAATTTAATCGCCCTTTCCCATTGTCGTTCGTAGGCGGCAAGACTGGCAAATCCTTCGATTGTAAAGAGGACCCCGACTCTTGTAGTACGTTTCTGGTACGGGATTAACGCCTCCCGGTAATACAGGCGAGCATTCTCCGCTTGTCCAAGCCGTGTATATAAATAGCCCAGCCTGGCGTTTGCCCAGGCTTCAGAAAGCGATAGACCCTTCTGGTTCGCCCAAGCTAAACAATTTTCATAATAGATTCGTGCAAGCTCATAATTGCCTTCATAATAGGCAAGATCTCCGAGATCATAAGACATCGTGATGGAATTCCCCAGGACGGAAACATGCTCCTGAAGAATCGACAAGGCTTCATCCAGTCGCAAGTGAGCCAGCTCGAAGTTCCCCTCACGGATCGCAACTGCGCCAAGTTGCTTCAAAGCCTCGATGGTCCCCGAAATAAATCCCAGCTCACGGTAGATAGCCAGACTTTCCTCCAGTGATGCAAGTTTGCGGGTGTAGTCCTGGGTTTCAATCAGCCAGCCAAAGTACAGCAGAGCAAATGCGGTCCAGACTTTGTCATTTGTTTCATGCAGTAAAGTGACCGCCTTTTCAAAGTAAGCCAAACCCGTTTCGAGACTGTTCGCGGCCAGTGCTGCCGTCAGATACCCGTGAGCAAGTCCGTTGCGATCCCCCAATTCTTCGTAGATAGACACCGCCTCATCGATTCTGGCCTGGATTTGTGCAGGGGCCACATAATTTGCGTTGGCGTACCATGCCCAGTGCAGCAAGCCACGTGCCCTGATGGCTGTTCTGGCTGCGTTTGCCGGATGGGTTATTAATTGCAGCAGCCAGTTTTGCATTTCCATCAAGTTGTTTTGAATATCCAGCAAGAGATAACCCAGATAATTGACCAACTCCAGCCCAGCCTCCGGGCGTGTTTCAAGAGACCACTCTACGGCGCCGCGAAGATTATCCCATTCATCATCCAACCAGACCAGCCAGATAAGCTCCTTCGGTCCAAAGAACTCAGGGAGGATCTGCTTTGCCATTCGCAGATAATATTCGAAATGGTGATCACGAATCGTAATCCCTTGGCCTATTTCCAGCAATTTCTCACGCCCATATTGACGGATCGTTTCCAGCATGCGATAGCGAAGGGGTGCCTGAGAAAGGCTCTTCTTACCTGATTGGGGTCTCTCGATCACCATCACCAGGGATTTATTCACGAGCTGTGAAAGCAAATCCAATACCTCGTAGGGTTTTATCCCATCTCCGGCACCGACAGCTTCCGCCGTTTCCAGAGTCCAGCTGTCCGCAAAGACAGAAAGCCGGCACAAGAGTAGCTGCTCGTTTTCCGGGAGGATGTCATAGCTCCAATCGATCAGAGCTCGCAGGGTTTGCTGACGTGGCAAGGCGGTTCGCGCGCCGCCAGTAAGTAGAGGGAAGCGGTCGTCCAGACGGCTGGATATCTGTTCAACCGTTAATACTTTCACACGGGCGGCGGCAAGCTCGATCGCCAGGGGAATGCCGTCGAGACGG
>DATFQC010000282.1:0-3854 GCA_035264425.1 Anaerolineales bacterium | reverse complement strand
ATGAATTGAATATCATCCACCAGTAACACATCTGCTGAGCGATATTTCTCGCGAAACGCCTGGTTCGTGTGGGTACGGATGGCCGTGATCATATCGTTCGTGAACTCTTCTGAGGAGACATACAAAACATTCAGTCCGCGGACATGGCAGGCATTCCCAATGGCATGCAGAAGATGTGTTTTGCCGAGTCCCACGCCCCCATACAGGAAAAGAGGATTGTAGGCACGCGCGGGTTTCTCTGCTACGGCCAGGCAAGCCGCATGCGCAAGTCGATTGCCCGAGCCAACCACAAATGTATCGAACAAATAGCGCGGATTCATATTGGAGGGGCGTATGGGCGGATCGTAAGCCACAACAGGTTCCTGCTGCCCCGCAGGGTGAGGAACTTCATCCATCATCGTTTCCGGTTCATTGCTATTCACAATAAAGTTAACGGCGACACTGGCATTCATAATCCCAACAAGCAATCGGCTCACAGTACTGGCGAGACGGCTTTCCAGCCAGTCACGCGCATAGGCGTTGCGAACTCCGATGGTCAATGTCCCATCCTGATAGGAAACTGGTTTTGTGTCGCGCACCCAGGTATCAAAAGAGGCGCGTGGCATTTCCATTTGGAGTTGACCGAGTACTGACTGCCATGCCTGTTCTGCGTTCATAAATTGCTCCAGTGGTACGGAATTAAGTAACGTCGAATTAATCCGCTTTATCAGCGGCTCATTCGGTATTGCTTTTAAATTATTATGAGATTTAGTGGGACTTGCGATGCGTTTCTTTCACCACATCCTTATCTCAGCGTGAATACATTCTAGCAGATATATATGGGAAATAACAACACGTAAAGCCTACGCTAGTTTTAAAACTTCCGTTTTTTTAAGGTCACTCAATGTTAAAGATTCAGCGCGCGACCAATTCATGAATCCACAATTTTATAGAACGCACGTTCCAGCCACGTACAACCTTATGTTTTTTCCTAACCCCCACATATGGGGCATTAATTGGAATTGAACTTTATAAACACAAATATGGATATTCTCTTCTTAACGAACTGTGCTATGAAAAATTAATTTCTTCAATTTTTGAGACTCAGGATTCTGTGCTTCGATACAAAAGAAAATTTCGATTCGATGTTTTTAGACCCGAGCGCGCCGCGGAACCCATGCAAGAACCGTTGTTCCCTCCTCCGCAACGGATGAAATATCAACATCACCACCCACCGCGCGGACGCGCGTCTGCATGTTCGCGAGTCCATGACCGATGCTGGCATTCATGGTTTCCATTTCAAAGCCTTTGCCGTTATCATGGATCTCCATTAGGACGCGTTCATCGGTTGACCAAAGTGAAACATCCACTTGTTTTGCCTTGGCATGCTTGGCAACATTTGCCAATGCCTCCTGACCAATATGAAATAACACCATGGAATGCGACGGAGGCAGATCTTTTACTTCATTTTCGCTTCCTGTAAGATTTACTATCGCCAAGGTATTGACGCGAAACTCGGTAATGAGACGATTCAAACCACTCATTAAGCCTTCATTCCCCATCTGACGCGGTCTCAAGTCCAAGATATAGCCGCGCAGATCTCGAATGGCCTGGTTCAAACCCTCAATGGAACGCTGGACGCGTGTTTTTGCATCCTGAGGATCATCTTCAAAGGAATGAAGAGCACTTTCCAACGATAATCCCACTCCGTAGATTGCCTGAATGATGCCATCATGCAAATCCATGCCGATCCGCTCGCGCTCTTCCAGCACGGCCAAACGATGTGTATTTTCATGTAAGCGGGCATTTTGGATGGCTGCCGTTGCATAGGTAGCCAGCATCTGAATGATTTTTTCATCATCCGCAGTAAACTCGGGTGCACCAATCTTTTCAGTGAGATAAATTTGTCCCAATTGCTGGTTGGCCGCCCGAATCGGCACCCCTAGGAACGAAACCATTTTGGGATGATGAGCCGGAAAGCCGGAAGAGCGTGGATGATCCTGAATGACTGGCAAACGCAGAGGGACTTCTGTATTCATCAACTCGCCGATCAAGCCCTTTCCGATAGGAGGATGATCGATGAGTTTGATCTCATCATCTGTCATGCCAACTGAAATAAACTTTACGAGCTTGCCGCTTTCATCCAATACCCCCAGTGCAGCATAACGAGCATCTGCTTGTTCACAGGCAACTTTGGCGATCCGTTCCAACAAATGGTCCAGCGACACATCTTTCACTAGTTCGAGGCTGGCTTTGTGCAGAGCAATGAGTCTTTCTTGAAGTTGTTCACGCGTTAATAGCATTTCAATGACACCTCGGCGCTATTATCTCATAAAATGTGATAGATTTTGGCAGAGGTCAGGCATAAAATCAATTATGTAAAGGTGATGTAATGACAAATTCCCGCATTTCCGGATTCTACAATATGACGCTCAACGAGCGCCGCGCCAGGCTTGGAGAGACTTCAGCTCTGACTCCCGAGGATCTGGCTCCGTTTACAGCCGGCGGACTCTCCCCGGAGGCCGCGGACCACATGATCGAGAATGTGATCGGCTTGTACAGCCTGCCGCTCGGGATCGCTCTCAACTTTCAGGTGAACGGACGAGATGTGCTCGTCCCCATGACGCTTGAAGAGCCCTCTGTCGTTGCGGGCGCCTCCTTTATGGCAAAGCTCGCCCGCGCGGGCGGCGGCTTTACTGCCACCACCACCGATCCGCTCATGATCGGGCAGATGCAGGTCATCAACGTCACCAATCTAGAAGAAGCGAAACTAAAACTTTACGAGAGGAAAGCAGAACTGCTCGCCGAAGCGGACTCAATCGATCCTATTCTCAAGAAATTCGGCGGTGGCGCCCGCGACCTGGAGGTCCGCAATATCGCGGATTCCCCTATCGGCGGCTTTTTGGTTGTACATCTCATCTACGATGTCCGCGATGCAATGGGAGCGAACGCCGTCAACACGGCCTGTGAGCGACTTGCTCCGCGGGTGGAAGCGATCACCGGCGGAAAAGTCCATTTGCGCATCCTGTCTAATCTGGCAGATCGCCGAATTGCGCGCGCGCGTTGTACGATCTCTGTCAAAGAATTGGCATTTGGCGATTTTTCTGGCGAAGAAGTCCGTGATGGCATTATCGCTGCCTACGCCTTCGCCGCTGTGGATCCCTACCGCGCCGCGACCCATAACAAAGGCATCATGAACGGCGTGGACTCGGTGGTCATTGCCACAGGGAACGACTGGCGCGCCATCGAAGCCGGTGCGCATGCTTACGCGGCGCGTTCGGGCAAATACACATCCTTATCAACGTGGAACAAAGACGCGGATGGAAATCTCGTCGGCACGCTCGAAATGCCGATGGCCGTGGGAATCGTCGGCGGCGCGACCAAAGTCCATCCGGCTGCGCAGGCCGCAGTTAAACTCATGGGTGTCAAAACCGCCAGTGAGTTAGCCGAAATTATTGTATCAGTGGGTCTTGCACAAAACATGGCAGCCCTGCGTGCCCTTGCCACCGAAGGCATCCAGCGCGGCCATATGTCTTTACACGCAAGGCAGGTTGCTATCGCGGCGGGTGCAAGTGGAGACTTGATCGAAAAAGTCGCGGCGCGTTTGGTTGCTGACAAGATGGTGCGCATTGATAAGGCTGAGGAAGTGTTGAAGGAGTATACAGGTACACACGGAAACAAGTAAGGAAATCAAAATGGACTTGAATCTGCCTATCCTTAATCAGCTTACATTGTGCAAAAACCTTCTCATCGCTGGGATGGGCGGAGGCTTTGATATTTTTTGTGGCTTGCCCATTTATTTCGAACTCAAAAAACATGGGATCAATGCGCACCTGGCAAACTTTAGTTTTTCGGATATTGAAAATGTAGATTAC
>DATFQC010000281.1:0-8023 GCA_035264425.1 Anaerolineales bacterium | reverse complement strand
CCATATTTTTTGGAGCGAACTCCAACCAGGCAGGTTTCTCAAACTTTATGATGTAACTTCCCGACTCAATATGGAAGCCATAATAGCCGTTGCTGTCAGTGGTCGTTTGTTGAAGGGTCGTACCATTCGCATCTAGTAAGTCTACACAAATTCCACCGAGGCCGCCTTCACCCGCGTCTTGCACGCCGTTTTGATCCTGATCATACCAGACACGATTTCCAATGATGTTACCGGTATTCGGAACTGGCTCACCACGAATCTCACAATCTCCATGGAGAGGAATTTCGGGCGCTGGAGACTCACCATAAAACACAGAGAGATATCTTGTTGCTCCTTCAGTGATGAAATATTCATAAACGAAGGGCGAAAATGACAATCCTGCCTGTGGGCGAGCTGCAGGAGGAAAGTGGGAAATGGATATTAACAGGGCAGGAATATTGAGCAGCGCAGGATCTGCGACGCGCTGCCCGGTCAGCGGGTTGTAGCCGTCCGGAAATTTATCGGGGCCGGAGGCAACAGGCGAGGGAAGTGATTGAGGTGTGGGAGTATTAAGCGGAGGATCCGCCGTGACCGTTGGACTGGAAACAATTGTGGTCAGAGGGATATTCGTTTTCGTAGGTTGTATTTGAGTGGATCGAGGTTGAGAAGTGCTATTACTGCATGCTGTCAGAAGAAAAAGAAAGAATATCAGTTTTCGTATCATAACTAAGTTTTGTAAATTCTCCAATTTGCGTTTCACTCCGCGCGAATCCTAATTACTACTTACTAATTATCATTATTTCGCTCCCAGTGGCTGGGAAAACTGTAACAACCATTGGCCCGCCGATTCTTCAGTAACGGTCGTTTCAGGAGTAACAACAGTGATCCATGTGTGGCCTGGCTTGAGCGGGAAGGGAGTCTTGTCATCGAGATTAAAAAATTGGATGGGTTTGCGGCGCCCCGATTGGACTTCTTCATCCGTTGCTACGGTACTCCATCGGATTTTATACATTTTGCGATCGCGGAATAAGAGCGCATCGCCGACCCAGTCCTGCTCCAGGTGAATATCCAGATTCGTCGGTGAGATAACATCGTGTTTAGCATATAGAACGATAACGTTCTCAAAATGTAACTGTCGTCCGGTCAGGCGGTCAACTTCGGGATGGACAACACCGGCTGTTTGTTCGTCGGCGTTATCCACGTAGCGCCACCAACTTTCGTACAGCGGATCGTAAAGCCATTCTGACTGATTCAACGAGGCAATATACACATGCAGTCGTGAAGCGTCCGCACCGCCTGCGGGCGGCTCACTAGAATAAATGTTGCTGGTGTAATCAATGTTCTGGTCTGGTTTTTTGCTGTCCTTTGCAAGCTGGACTAATTGAGCGATATCCAGCATGTAGCCGCCCCCCTGAATATCATGATTGACAAAGAAGCATTTTGGCAAATGTACCAACACCTCAGCCGAAGCGTAGGCATAGATCAGACATGAGTCAGGGAAGAAGGCGGCGATATCAGCATAGATCAAGCGACCGGATCGAACAGGGCCCACTTTCGCGGCCGGGAGGTCAGAGGTAGGTGGAGGAATGACCAGTGGGATCAAGCCCACGTCCACGTCAAGGAACGAGGAGATGATATCCAACGCATCTGTGCGCCCTATCCCCGGATCCAAATCACTGTCGTTTTCTTCATTCCCGGCATCTTTCTGAGCAAACTCCATTCCTGGAGGCTTTAGAAAAGCGACAAAATATTTACCCGGTTGAACGTTGAAGCCGTAATATCCATTGCTGTCTGTTGTAGTTTGTTGAAGCAACGCGCCAGTTTTGTCATATAGATTGACACAGACGCCACCAACGCCACGTTCCCAGGCATCCTGAACGTCGTTCTCATTCGAATCCAACCAGACCTGGTTGCCCAGGATGAGGTCAGTTTGTAAGAATGGCTCTCTTCTGATATCGCAATTTCCAACGATTGGTACTTCGGGTACAGGAAATTCACCATAGAACGTAGTCAGAAAACGCGTAGCTCCTTCGGTGATATAGATTTCGAAGACATACGGTGCGAACGACAGCCCTGCCTGCGGGCGGGCGTTGACCGGGAAATGTGAAATTGAGACTAGTACGGCAGGAAGTTGTAGCAAAGACGGATCGGCCACGGGCAAGCCGGTCAGCGGATTAATGGATTGAAGTTGTGGAGTTGGCTCAATCGTTTGCGGGGAAGATGGGAGGGATGATTCTGTGGCGTCCGTCGCGTTGATCGATGGAGTTGTGGGGGAAGTGGTTGAGGTCAGAGCGTTCGGAGTGCAATTCCCAAGTACGAAAGATATTAAGATGACCCAAAGGATGGAAAAACGATGCGGCATTACAGTACGCTTGAGGCGATGGGGCGCCTGCTATTCTTGAAAGCCCTTTCTTACACGCTCATACGTATCTTCCAAGGCCTCGGGCAGTACGCGCGTCTCGGCTACAGAAGACATAAAGTTCGTATCCCCGGCCCAACGCGGAACAATATGGATGTGGACATGCTCCTTGACACCTGCGCCGGCGGCTTCTCCGATATTTGCTCCCATATTGAAGGCTTGAGGGTTGTAAATGTTACGAAGTATTGTCATGCTGCGTGCAGTCAGTTCCATCATTTCGGCGCGGGTTTCGGGATCGAGTTCTTCAAGGGTGGCTTTGTGCTCAAACGGGATAACCATCAAATGCCCGCTCGTGTAGGGATAGCGATTCAGGATCACAAAGGAGCGCTCGCCGCGGAAGGCAATAAGATTCTCCGCGCTATCTTCCTTCTCTTGTGCATTGCAAAAGATACACCCATCTTCTTTAGTACTATTTTCAATATATTCCATACGCCATGGAGACCAGATGTGATTCATCGGATGATTGAATTGTAGCACCAAAGTCCAGATGGCTAAAAGACCTCAAACGTTTTCCAGCAGGGACTGGGCTTGTTTTTCTTCTTAGGCTTGTAAGACCAAAATAAATCGAGTATCCTCCCACCAATGCAGCCCACCCTTTTTTCTGCGCAAGGCACACAACAATGGACAGTTTCCAAACTGACATTCTACATCCGCAAGCTCCTTGAAGAGGATGAGACGCTTCAGGACGTCTGGGTGCAGGGGGAGATTTCCAATTTGTCGCGGCCCGCTTCGGGTCATGTCTATTTCACGTTGAAAGATTCGTCCGCGGCCCTCAAGTGCGTGATGTGGAAGACGAGCGCAGCCCGTTTAGGGATTCCGCTTCAAGACGGCAAGGCCGTAGAAGTACACGGCAAGATCGGCGTCTACGAAGTGAGCGGACAGTATCAGCTCTACGCCGATCAGATCCGACCCGTGGGGGAAGGCGCGTTATATCAGGAATGCATGCGGCTGAAAGCCATGCTCGAAGCCGAGGGGCTTTTTGCTCCCGAGCGCAAGCGTGCTATTCCGATGTTCCCGCAAAAAATAGGCATCGTCACTTCTGCAACAGGCGCGGCACTTCGAGATATGCTCAATACGTTGCGCCGTCGCCTGCCCCTGGTTGAAGTTATTCTGGCGCCTTCACCGGTACAGGGCATCGAAGCTCCTCCTGCGCTTGTGAGAGCGATCCAATTACTCAATAACCAATTACCAGATGTCATTCTGCTCGCGCGGGGTGGGGGGTCTATTGAGGATTTGTGGGCATTCAACGATGAACGAGTCGTGCGGGCAGTCGCCCTGTCGGCTGTGCCAATTATTTGTGGAGTCGGCCACGAAACGGATTTCACCCTTTGCGATTTCGCGGCGGACCTACGCGCCCCAACTCCCACTGCTGCGGCGGAACTGGCTACCCAAATTACAATGCTAGACCTGCGCGCCGCTTTGCAGAACTACAAAACCCGTGTTCTTGCTGCAACCCTCAATTTACTTGCTGAACAAAAGACAGCGCTGTCCTCTTTAGTATCTCAACTGCGGTATATCTCCCCAGACCGCCGTATCCAATCCGAGCGTCAGCGCGTGGATGAGCTCGCGCGCCGGGCCTATTCTTCGCTGTTCCATCATCTTCAACTGCACTCGGCTCATATCAAAGGAATGCAGCGTCGGCTCGAAGCATTGAATCCAAGTGCCGTTCTGGCGCGCGGCTATGCGGTCGTCACACGGAATGACAACGGCAGTGTTGTATCCCGTGTTTCGCAGGCAAGTGATGAAATGAAGGTCAGAGTCAGTGATGGAGAGTTTGAGGTTCGGAAAAATGAAAAGTAAGCAGTAATCACTCGTAAATCGTACATTATCTGGAGTTATTATGCCAAAACCATCATCCAAAAAAACAGAAAAAGCAATAGAAGAATTAACGTATGAAGAGGCCCTCGTGGAGTTGGAGGAGGTTGTCTCTGTCCTGGAGGGGGAGCAGAATCAACTTGAAGAGGCCATCAAACTGTTTGAACGGGGACAGGCTCTGGCTGCGCGCTGCAGCGTGCTCCTCGAAGCCGCCGAGCTCAAAGTAAAGCAAGTCGCGGGGGATGAGATTATCCCGTTTGAGGATCTGTCCGAATGAATTTAGGAGCGTTATTCCAGAATAAAGTACTTATCGCTGGGTTAATCGCCTGGGCACTCGCACAAATTATCAAGATCCCGTTGGATTTTCTACGCACGCGTAAATGGAACTGGGCATTGCTGCTTACAACAGGCGGAATGCCAAGTTCTCATTCCGCCTTGATGACCGGCATAACGCTTGCGATTGGTTTATATTCTGGCTTCGATCATCCCACGTTCGCGCTGGGGGTGGCAATCACAATGATCGTAACCTACGATGCCGCAGGAGTGCGTCAACAAGCTGGGATTCATGCCCAGCGCATTAACCTGCTTTTCGATGAACTATTGCGTGGTCATCCGATCAATGAGGACGATTTACGCGAGGTGATTGGACATACGCCGTTGGAGGTGCTCGGCGGAATTCTGCTTGGATTAGTTGTTGCAACAGGTCTATGGCTGGTTTGGAAATAATAAGTCAGAGGGATTACGAACAGGAAAAACTTGTCAGTCTGCCGTAAAGAAAACAGGATACTGTTCGGAAATCAAGCAGGAGGAAATAAACTGCCGCTTTCATTGTGAGGAGGTGGTTGGTCGACGAAACCGCTGAAGCATCCTGGCAACCGCATCCATCAAAATCTGGATTTCGGGGACTCGCAACAGGAGCACTCCAACTCCATAAATGATGCCACCTATAACGACGCCTCCCAGAGCGACGATCCAACGTGTCAAATTTCCCGTAGCCTGGATCCAGAGCCAAAGACTGATGCCCATTCCAAGTGCGGCAATGGCGCAGGCGACGAAGCCGCGCCCAACATAACTTCCTTCGATACCGTTTAATCGTCGGCGCATAAAGATAAATAATGCAGTCGCTTCGAACGCAGTTGCCAGCGAATTCGCTAAAGCAAGCCCACCGTGAGGCATCCAGCCAATTTGACTGAATAATCCCGCAAACGCAAAACTGAATATGACATTCAATCCCATCGCGAGGGTGCCAATGATGACGGGCGTCTTGGTATCATGCTGGGCATAAAAGGCGCGGGTTAATACTTCCATGACAGAATGACCAACGAGTCCGGCCGCGTACCAGATCAATGCCCAGGCGGTCATTTCGGCAACAGTTGTATTGAATTCACCGCGTTCATACAACATGGATACGATTGGTCTGGCCAGCAAAATCAAGCCTACACTGGCAGGCAGCGCTAACAGGAACATTCCCCGCAAAGCAGATGCCAGGGAGGTACGCATTTCATCCTGTTTGCCTAAGGCATGTTGTGCGGAAAATGTTGGCATCGCCGCGATCGCAACGGATTGAGCGATGACAGCCTGTGCCATCAACATCAACATGAAGGCATAAGATAAACTAATCAGACTCCCGGCAGCCATCCGTGAACCCAGGTTGATATTGACCCAGAAGTTCAGTTGCACTACCGCCGCTCCAAATACCCGGGGTCCCATTAATCGAATCACACTGCGCAAATCAGGGTTCGCCCATCCCAGCGAGGGCGAAAACTCACCTCTCAGCCTGCAGAGCGCAGGGAGTTGGATCAATAAAAACAAACTAGCCCCAATGACCACACCCCATGCCAACCCATAAATTCCCATCCAGCGTGCCAGGATCAACACACCAAAAATTTGCCCGATCTGATACATGGCGGCAGTGATCTGGGGAATAAAAAAGACTTGATGGGCGTTGAGAATACTGATGACCAGGCCGCCCAGTCCAAACAAGACGGCCGAAATTGACTGAATGCGGAGCAGGCTGACTGTTAATGCAAATAGATGGGGATCGCGTGAGAGTCCGGGTGCCAGGAGATAGCGGACAATTTGTGGAGCAAACAGCGCAGCCAACAATGCCGCGAGACTCAGGATCAATGTAACAAGATTTATCAACGATGAAGCCAGTTTCCAGGCTGCAACTCGATCATTCCTTACCAACAGGCCAGTGAACGTCGGCAGGAAAGCAGACCCAAGCGCTCCTGCAGCGATCAGGTTAAAAAGAGTTTCAGAGACCCGGTTGGCGGCGGAGAATGCATCCAGTTCCGCGGCAGGAAAAGCGCTGGCAACCAGAATGCCGCGTATAAGACCCATCAGTTGACCGAATAGAATCGCGAGCATTACAGTTCCGGCGGCGCGTGCGATTTGACGGTTTGCGTTTGTGTTAGCAGGGGTGGTCACTCAGAGGATTATAATCCTTGCGACTGCGCGCTAGTCTACACGTCCGCTTTACGACGTGCTACGCGTGTCGTGAAACCTTTTGCCAATTGACAAGGAATTCCATGAAGTACTCTCGCTCTTTTCTATCCCACCTTTTACTCGCATGTTTTTTACTGTCCGCTTGCGGCAGCAATCTTCCTATCCCTTC
The DNA here is from genome assembly GCA_035264425.1 of Anaerolineales bacterium. GTDB lineage: Bacteria > Chloroflexota > Anaerolineae > Anaerolineales > Villigracilaceae > Defluviilinea. The sequence continues at coordinate 1,193 of DATFQC010000281.1, read as the reverse complement.
CACTCACACCAAACTTCCAAAAATTGAACTTCCTACCACTCAAACCTCAGGAACGGAAATTACACCCATCAATCTGCAGGCTGGTTATGGCGTGCGGGGATCATGGTTCGAGCTGTACTTTACAAACCCAGCCAGCCCGCTTTCATCTCAGGGGACAGGCGGTGTGGACGGTCCGCTGGTAGAAGCCATCGACGCGGCACGTTTGAGTATTGATGTGGCCGCCTACAGCATCAGCTTGAACAGTGTGCGTAATGCGCTGATCCGCGCCCATGATCGCGGCGCCACGGTCCGCGTCGTGATGGAATCCACCAATATGGATCGTTCGGATCCTCAACGAATGATGAAGGCCGGCATTCCCATCATTGGCGACAACCGCGATGGACTCATGCATGACAAATTTATGGTTATTGATAAGTCAGAAGTCTGGATGGGTTCAATGAATTTTACAGATTCAGGTGCCTATGATGACAACAATAACTTCATGCGCATCCGCTCTACGAAAATCGCGGAGGACTATAGTAAGGAATTCAATGAGATGTTCCTTGATAATAAGTTCGGGGAAGAAGTGGTCCCTGAAACGCCCAACCCCACAGTGACGATTGATGGCACACGGCTCGATATTTATTTCTCGCCGGATGATGGTGTATTGTCTGCACTTGTGCCTTTGTTGGAAAGCGCGCAGGAGAACATCTTCTTTCTGGCATATTCTTTTACCTCCAACCAGTTGGGCGATATTGTGCGCGAAAAGGCGGACGCGGGGCTGACCGTCGCAGGTGTGATGGATGAAGAGCAGGTTAATTCAAATCAGGGAACGGAGTTCGATCCTTTCCGACAAGCTGATCTGGATGTACGCATCGACGGGATCGAAGGATTGTTGCACCATAAAGTGTTTATTATCGATCAAAAGATCGTCGCTTTGGGATCCTATAATTTTTCGCAAAGTGCAGAAGAACGCAATGATGAAAATCTGATCATCGTTTACAACCCCGTTATCGCTCAGCAGTTTGTTCAGGAATTCGAACGGGTTCAGGAACAGGCACAAAAGAATGACTGAGCCGTGAGGGCTTCAAGACGTTTAAGTATATTGATATCTTTGCGTCGTTTAAGAACAATTTTATGGGTAAGGAGGCGCTATGAACGGTTCCTTGAAATTGTTGGCAATATTCCCCCATCCCGATGACGAAACACTTGGG